>NZ_CP058990.1:300000-545000 GCF_019021925.1 Cellulophaga sp. HaHaR_3_176 | reverse complement strand
CGTAAGGGCCGTGATGATTTGACGTCATCCCCACCTTCCTCACGGTTTGCACCGGCAGTCTTGCTAGAGTCCCCGACATGACTCGCTGGCAACTAACAACAGGGGTTGCGCTCGTTATAGGACTTAACCTGACACCTCACGGCACGAGCTGACGACAACCATGCAGCACCTTGTAAATTGTCCGAAGAAAAGTCTATCTCTAAACCTGTCAATCTACATTTAAGCCCTGGTAAGGTTCCTCGCGTATCATCGAATTAAACCACATGCTCCACCGCTTGTGCGGGCCCCCGTCAATTCCTTTGAGTTTCATTCTTGCGAACGTACTCCCCAGGTGGGATACTTATCACTTTCGCTTGGCCGCTCAGTCCGAAAACCGAACAGCTAGTATCCATCGTTTACGGCGTGGACTACCAGGGTATCTAATCCTGTTCGCTACCCACGCTTTCGTCCATCAGCGTCAGTGTATAGTTAGTGACCTGCCTTCGCAATCGGTATTCTATGTAATATCTATGCATTTCACCGCTACACTACATATTCTAGCCACTTCACTATAACTCAAGACCGCCAGTATCAAAGGCAGTGCATACGGTTGAGCCGCAGCATTTCACCTCTGACTTAACAGCCCGCCTACGGACCCTTTAAACCCAATAATTCCGGATAACGCTCGGACCCTCCGTATTACCGCGGCTGCTGGCACGGAGTTAGCCGGTCCTTATTCTTACAGTACCGTCATCAATCTACACGTAGATCTTATTCTTCCTGTATAAAAGTAGTTTACAACCCATAGGGCAGTCTTCCTACACGCGGCATGGCTGGATCAGACTTCCGTCCATTGTCCAATATTCCTCACTGCTGCCTCCCGTAGGAGTCTGGTCCGTGTCTCAGTACCAGTGTGGGGGATCTCCCTCTCAGGACCCCTACCCATCGAAGCCTTGGTAAGCCGTTACCTTACCAACTAACTAATGGGACGCATGCTCATCTCTTACCGTAACCTTTAATATAAAATCGATGCCGACTCAATATAATATAGGGCATTAATCCAAATTTCTCTGGGCTATTCCCTAGTAAGAGGTAGATTGCATACGCGTTGCGCACCCGTGCGCCGGTCGTCAGCGGAGCAAGCTCCCTGTTACCCCTCGACTTGCATGTGTTAGGCCTGCCGCTAGCGTTCATCCTGAGCCAGGATCAAACTCTTCATCGTTGTTTTGTAAATATTATTACAACACAAAATATAAAATCATCCGAACCTAGCCCTTAATATTCTTTAAGCTATTATGTTAATTCAATTTATTTAATTACCGTTTCCAGTAATTAAACGCTGTCTTACAATATGTCAATGAACTTTTCTATTCCTATTTTCTCAGCTTATTTACGTGTCGTTGTTTCCCTAAGCGGCTGCAAATATACACCCTCTTTTTAAACCCACAAGCTTTTTTTTAAACTTTTTTAATCTTTTTTTTACCCAAATTATTAAACAACTCAAAACAAGCAATTTACAACTCAAAAAAAATGAAACTTTTTTTAATACTATTTGAAAAAACATATTTTTAAGGCCTGTACTTTATAGAAAACAAATTAAACACATCTTCAAAATTATATAGTTATACTACTATATATATACTACACACTTATTAAATAGTCTTTTTCTTTTACTGCATCATACACATCTCTACTAAATACATACAATTTTGATGGTTTTTTAGAAACTCCTTTTCTTTTTTCATTTAACGGAACTATATACGGCTTACTCAAAGCCTTCTTCCTAAAGTTTCGGTTATCTATCTCTACATGTAATATAGACTCATAAGCAAACTGCAAATCGTTTAATGTAAACTTAACTGGAAGAAAATTAAAAACAATAGGCTCGGTCATTATCTTTCTTTTTAAATCTTCATAAGCATCTGCTACAATTTCTTGATGATCAAAACCAAGCTCAGGAACCGATTGATATAAAAACCATTTAAATCCATCATGTTTAAGATTTACCTTCTCTAACGGTAAAGCATAATAATACGCAATTGTCATTGTCTGGGTTTTAACACCTCTACTCCTAACCCACAGTAAATCCTTTTCTGATTTTATCCTATTAGGATTCCCATAAGTTTTAAATTGAATTTTATCTGAATTACTTATACCCGTTATCTCTTTAAAAATATGATCTACAGATTCTTCTAGTGTTTTACTTTTAAACACATAATAACCGGTAACAACCCAATCATCAATAACCTTATAATCTTCGTCATACATATTTAATGTTCGTTTACGAAGTAGCACATTAAGTCCACTTGAATCTAATCCAAACACCACACAATCTACAGTTACATTATCTCTCTTTCTAAAATCCATACCTTATATATGATTCAATAAACAAATATAAACAATAAACCCCCTGGAGCCATACAACACACATAGGACTACCAAATACTATTAAGACTCATATAATGATTGAGATTACATTCTTTTTTTACTAAATTTATCAGCTATATTAAAAGGTAATATGCTCTCCTATATATATAGGTAAACTTTAAACCGACCTATTCTTTTACTTTTCAAAAAAAATCCAAAGATTTTATGTCTAATTTCTTATATCTAAATACCGAAAACATACCTTCTTTACCAAAGTCTATAACCACATCTAAAGTAGATCGAGATAAAATTAAAACTAGTATTGCACATATTGGTATCAATAACTTTCATCGCGCCCACCAAGCTTACTATATTCATGAATTAATAGAAAAGCACAATGAAATGAATTTTGGAATTTGTGGGATTGATCTATTAGAATCGGATAGAAAATTATACAATATTTTAAAAGATCAGGACGGGCTTTACACGTTACTTATAAAAAACAGCAATGGAAAACACGAAACCAAAGTAATCGGATCTATTGTAGAATATTTCTATGGACCAGAAAACCCAATGGCAACTATTGAAAGAATTGCCCAACCTGATATAAAAATAATATCATTAACAATAGCAGAAGACGGGTATCACTTAAATGAAATAACTGGGGAATTCAATATGAAGCACCCAGAAGTTGAAGAAGACAGCTTAAATAAGTTTAACCCCAGAACTGTTTTTGGCTACCTTATTCAAGTTTTCAATCTACGTAAAAAAAGAGACTTACCTGGTTATACTATACTTTCTTGCGACAACATACAATCTAACGGAGACACTATAAAGTCATCCTTTCTAAAATATGTCAACAAAACAGACTCTAGCTTATTGCCATGGTTAGAAGAAAATATCTCATTCCCAAATTCAATGGTTGATAGAATTACAACTGTAACAAGCCCTATAGATATTGAAAAAGTTAAAAACGAACATGCGACATACGATCAATGGCCTGTAGTTTGTGAATCTTTTTCTAACTGGATTATTGAAGATAATTTCATGTTCGACAAACCTGTATGGGAAAAAGTAGGAGTTCAATTCGTAAAAGACATTGCCCCTTTTGAAAATATGAAGCTTCGAATTTTGAATGCCGGTCACTCTATTTTAGGAATTATAGGAACATTAAGTGGACACACCAGCGTGCATGAAGTTGCTAATAACGAAGATTGTATTGTTTTTCTTGAAAACTATATAAATAATGAAGTTACCCCTAATATTGAAAACACAGAAACGCAAAGTATCAGTACTTACAAAAATCAAGTAGTTTCAAGATTTAAAAATCCTTTTATAAATGATAAGCTTTCTAGAATTTGCAAAGAGAGCTCTACTAAAATTCCAATATTTATATTTCCTACTCTTACTGAACAATTAAAAAACAAAAAAACCATAGAACATTCTGCCTTTGTAATAGCCGCTTGGTGTAAATATTACGATGGTGTTGATGATTTTAAAAATCCTTTTGATATTTTAGATAGCTCAAGTAATCAACTTATTAGAACCGCTGCCCTTTCACACCAAAATCCTGAATTGTTTTTAGAGAATAACGACATCTTCAAAAACTTAGTTAATCATAAATCATTCAAAGAGCGTTTCACCTATTACTTATCTAAATTAAGATCATTACCTATAAAAGAATGTTTAGTATTAATGAATGAGAAAAAGTTATAAAAAAAACGCACTTTAATCAAGAAGTGATTAAAGTGCGGCAATCTAACAAAAAAACAAAACTATCATTACAACGTCATCATAACCTCTATTTCTTTTTTATCTATTTCAGGGTTTGCTCCTGCTTTACTTGCCACTAAAGCTCCTATAGCACAAGCAAAATCTATTGCATCTTGAGGTTCCGCCCCTTTCAACAACATATTTATCAATCCTGCCAAAAAAGAATCTCCTGCTCCAACAGTATCCACTACATCTACATGGTAACCACTGTTGTGATAAAAAACACCATCAATATATAGTACCGCTCCATGTTTACCTTTAGTAACACAAATTCTAGTTGTATTAGTTTTTTCTGCAATAAATTGAATTGTATGCTCTAAACTTATTGATTTTGAACCCAACATTTCGCTTATCTCGAAAATCTCATCATCATTAAACTTTACAAAATCAGCTTGAATCATTAAATACTCAAGAACTTCTTTGGTGTAATATGGCTCTCTTAAATTAACGTCAAAAATTTTATACTTAGCAATTTTCAATAACTCATAAAGTGTTTCCTTAGATTTCTCATTTCTAGCTATCAAACTACCATATATAAAAGCTTCTGAAAATTTCACAGTTTTTGTGGCTGTTGAAGAAAGTTCTATATTATCCCACGCTCTCGGATACATTATATTATAAGAAGCAGAACCTTTCGAATTTAAAATCACTTTTACAGTTCCTGTTTTCAACTCATCATCTACCTGCAGGCCATTTCCATTAATTCCGTTTTCTTTAATATATTCGTAAATTGCTCTTCCATCAGCATCTGCACCAATTCTACTAATAACAGACACGTTGTTACCTAAAGAACTTAAACGAATTCCAACATTCAATGGAGCTCCTCCTATTTTTTTATGTTCAGGAAATTCATCCCAAAGCACTTCACCGAAACAAGTTATATCGCTCATTTTATTTTATTTAATACCTTACTATTTAAATCTACAACACACTTCTCAATACCATGTTTTATTATATTATGATAAGACTCAGTGTATGCGTTAACAAATGGCTCTGAATTTTTCAAATCTCCAAAAACAGATTCGATTGTTAAAAATTGTTTTGGCTCAACTTTAGCTTCTAATGCTTTTTCATGTAGAGTATCAGCTAAAGCATCTTTAATCACTAAATCCTTTCCATTTTCATCTGTACCTAAAGAATAAATAGCCCATGCTGCAATAACAAATGCAGCAAGTTTAACAGAACTATTTTCATTTAATTGAGCATTAACTGTTGGCAATATAAATATTGGAAGTTTTGCTGAAGTTTCCGAGCAAATTCTATCAATTTGATCCTTAATATATATATTCCCAAAACGTTGAATTAAAGAATGTTTATAGTTTTTTAAATCGACACCTTCTAAATTCCCCAGAACTGGTGTCACCTCTACATCCATATATAAACTCAGAAACTGACTTATAGCTGGATCATGCACAGCTTCATCAATTGTAGCATATCCTTTTAGTGCTCCTAATATTCCTAATACAGAATGACCCGCATTAAGCAAACTCAACTTCATTTTTTCATAAGGGACTACATCTGGAACAAATTGAGCACCTACATTTTCCCACGCTGGCCTTTGCGCAACAAAATCATCTTCAATAACCCATTGCTTAAATGGCTCACAAACTACCGGCCAAGCATCATCAATACCTGAATTATTTATCAATTCGGTGATATCTGATTGATTAGTTGCAGGTGTAATTCTATCCACCATACTATTAGGGAAAGAAACATTTTTTTTAATCCAATCCAACAATGAAGGTTCTGCTTTTTCCACATAACTTAATAGCATATCCTGAATCATATGCCCATTACCTTGGACATTATCACAGGACTGAATAGCTAACCCTTTTAATTTTTGTTCTTTTCGCGATTTTAAAGCTTGTGTCAAATAGCCGAAAATTGTCTTTGGCGCAGCAGGATTTTCTAAATCATGCTGAATTAAAGGATTTTCAAAATCAAATCTTTTAGTTGCCTCATTATAATTATAACCTCCTTCAGTAATTGTAAGAGTTATAATCTTAATATCACTATGTGCCATTTTTTCAATAACAGCAATAGGATTTTCTGGCGCGAATAGGTACTCTACTATAGAACCTACAATTGTTTTTGTTAGTGTACCATCTAATTCTTTTACTATTAAAGTATAGAGCCCATCTTGATTTTTAAGTGTATTGTATATTTTTTGGTCAAAATCTAATAACGCAATACCACAGATTCCCCAATCTTTATTTCCATCTTCATGCAATAATTGATCTGTATAATATGCCTCATGTGCCCTATGAAAACCACCAATACCTATATGAACAATACCTACTTTAACATCTGCCCTATCATATGTTGGGATAGCTGCGCTATCCGCAAATTTCGATAGATTCTCACTATTTAATTTATAACTTGTCATCAATCTTATTATTATTTATTTTCGAAACGTTGCAGTAATACTGCAAATATGATTATACCTCCTTTTACCACTTGTTGAGGGTATGACGGAACATTTAATAGGTTAAGAATATTACTTATTAAACCTAAGATTAAGACCCCCATTAATGTATTTACGACAGAACCTCTACCACCATTTAAACTAGCCCCACCAATAACTACAGCAGCAATAGCATCAAGTTCCCATGAAAGTCCCATGTTAGGTGAGCCTAAATTTGTTCTTGAAGCAACGATAATTGCTGCTAATGCCGCCAAAGATCCAGAAATAGCATACACTAAAAACTTGTACTTACTTACTTTAATACCAG
Organism: Cellulophaga sp. HaHaR_3_176; assembly: GCF_019021925.1. Taxonomy (NCBI): domain Bacteria; kingdom Pseudomonadati; phylum Bacteroidota; class Flavobacteriia; order Flavobacteriales; family Flavobacteriaceae; genus Cellulophaga; species Cellulophaga sp. HaHaR_3_176. The sequence goes on along the minus strand of NZ_CP058990.1, from coordinate 538,149 downwards.
ATAAACGTGAAGCCTCTTCATTACTACCAATAGCAATAATTAATCTTCCGAACACATTATACTTAAGCATTATCATTGCAATAATTACTATAACAAAAAATACAATTGCAATATTTGGAACACCTACAGATGAATTATTAGCAAAATCTGACATATATAAACCACCATAAGTTTCAAATGTTATTGGAGATCCTTTTGAAAAGATAAAACCCATACCTCTAGCAACAGTCATTAAAGCAAGAGTTGCTATAAACGGCGCCATTTTTTGATAAGCCACTAAATAACCTGCCACACTACCTAAACCAAAACCAATTACCAATGTTAGCAGTATTGCTAACGGTAAAGCAAATAAGTTTACGAAAATTGCAAATATCACTGCCAATAAAGCCACCATGGAACCCACAGATAAATCTATACCGCCGGTTAGAATAACGATAAGCATACCTATACTAATAATACCTATACCTGATACTTGCTTTAAAAGATTACTTAAGTTTACTGATGTAAAAAACACATCAGAAATTATAGCTGAAAATACTACTAACAATATAAATATGAATATTGTATTGTATTTTATTAAAAACTTCAGTATCCCTCCAGACGTACTAAGTTGCTGTTTTAATGTTAAGGCCATTTGTTTGATTTTTTATTATTATTTTATTTTAAAGGTTTTCCAATCGAATAACGAAGTATATTTTCTTCTGAGAATTCCTCTTTAGGTAATTCTCCATAAATAGTCCCCTCATGCATCACAAGAATTCTATCTGCAATTCCCATTATTTCTGGCATATCAGATGATATAACAATTACACCTACTCCTTTTTTCGCTACTTCGTTAATCAGGCTATAGATTTCAACTTTTGCCCCAACATCAACACCCCGTGTAGGCTCATCAATAATTATAACTTTACTATCTATACTTAACCATTTTGCTAAAGCTACTTTTTGCTGATTTCCACCGCTCAAATTTTTTACATCAATTTCAGACCCTGGTGCTTTTATATTCAGTTTTTTCATTAAACCAAGCACATTTTCATACTCTTTATCAGTCTTGATGAAACCTAGCGAACTTGAAATTGATTTAAAATCCGTAACACTTATATTTTTCCTAATAGAAAGAGGCAGAAATACACCCTCTTCTTTTCTATTTTCAGAAACCAATCCTATTTCATGGCTAACAGCTTCAAATGGTGATTTTGTAGTGATTTCCACTCCATTTAAAATAATACTACCTGATTTTTTCTTATGTGCGCCAAAAATTAATTTTGCAGTTTCAGTTCTACCACTACCACCTAAACCAGCTATACCAAGAACCTCTCCTGGCTTTACCGAAAATGAAACATCATAAACAAGCGTATCTTTCGCTGTCAAGTTTTTAACTTCAAAAATTGGATCTTTACCAATAACAATATCACGAATCGGGTATAGATCTTTCAATTCTCTACCAATCATTAAACGTATAATTCCATCAGTATCAATTTCTGATATTGGCATACTACCAGTATCTACACCATCTTTAAGCACCGTTACCGTATCTGCTATCTTAAAGATTTCTTCTAAATGATGAGATATATAAATAATTGAAATACCCTTCTCTTTAAGTTTAAATAAATTATCGAATAATTTTTGGGTATCTGTAGGATCAAAAACTGTCGTTGGCTCATCTAAAACCAAAACTTTTGTATCTTCTGAAATTGCTTTAGCTATTTCAACCACTTGCTTTTGAACAATACTTAAATTCCTAACTATTTCCGAAGCATCTATATCAAAACCTAATGAATTGATTAACTCTTGTGCATCATTTGTTATTTCTTTCCAATTCATCCAAAATTTATTTGCACCCAATTTGTGCAGATAAATATTTTCAGCAACTGATAAATCGTTTACTAATGATAATTCTTGATACACTACATTAATTCCTAGTTCTTGGCCTTGATGTGTGTTTTTAGGGTTTATTTCCTCTCCATTTAAAAGTACCTTTCCTGTATCTTTTTGGTGTACTCCACTAAGAATTTTCATCAAAGTAGATTTTCCTGCTCCATTTTCACCAAGTAACGCATGAATCTCTCCATGTTTTACCTTAAGGTTTACATTGCCTAAAACCGAAACAACTCCGAAACTTTTTGAAATTCCAGACATTTCAAGTCTATATTCACATTTATTTTCTTCCATAATCGCTATTATTGAATTTTAAAATAATGCATTAGGATTGTAATATTGAGCCGCGTTTTCTTTTGTTATAAGTAAAGGTGCCGTAAAAGATGTTTTAGGAAAATCTTTTTTTCCGTTCATATATTGAATAGCATACTTAACAGCGTTTTTACCAATTTGAACTGGACTATTCATAGCTGTGCAACCATAAAAATCTGTGTCCATAATATATTTAATAGCTTCTTTCTGACCATCTGCACCAGCAACAATTAAAATATCGTCAGTTTTACCTGCTTGTTCTATTGCTTTTATAGCACCTAAAACACAAACATCAGACTCTGTAATTACCACATTAACATCAGGGTGAGCTACCAAAATATCTTCCATAGCTTTTAAACCTCCTGCATAAGACCATTCCGTATACATTTGAGTTTTTATATCTAAATCTATATACCCTAATGTTCTTAATTGTTCCTCAGTAATACCCTGTAATAATCCTTGCTTACGAGTCCTACCCACAGGGTTACCTGCATTACCACTCAACAAAGCTATATTCATCTTCTTTTTGCCAAATTCCTTAGCCAACCACTCACCTGCTAACTCTCCATTTTTTAGGTTATTAGATTGAATTGTTGTTATGTATTCTGCTGATGGATCAATTGAACTATCTATAATAAATACAGGAATACCCGCGGCTTTTGCCAACTTAGTTACTCCAACTAAAGCATCAGGATCTTTAGGATTCAACAATAAAACGTCTACACCTTTCGTAATCAAATCTTCAACAGCCGCAACTTGCTTATTAATATCATCTTGACCATCTGCAGATAAAAAAGTCATCCCATTTTTCTCAGTTGTCTCTTCTATACTTTGTAATAATGCTTGATAATAAGGACCATTAAGTGTTGGCGTACAATATCCAACTGTTTTTCCTGAAAGATCAATTGCACTTTCAATTAGCTCATCACCATCCGTTGCACTTTCTCTTTTTCCTTTAGACTCTTGAATAGGTTCTGCACAACTTACAACACCTATTAAAATAATACACACCACAAAAGACCGAAGTAAGTATTTTGCTGTTAGATTAATTTTTTGTTTCATTTGATTTTTTGTTTTTGTTGAGATTTAATTATTGTTTAAAATAAAGTAATATCTAATTGAAGAACGGTACGCTCTTCCTCCGGGTTCCACATAGCAGTTACTTCTACAGGCATTTTATAATCTCCAAAATTTATATTTCTACCTAATGTCATCCCTACATTAATCACATTGGCACTATTTTGCGTATAAAAAGTCTTATCAGTAAAAAACGACCAAGCTCCACCAGCAAAAAGAGACAATTGATAATCATCTTTTTCCCAAACTTTACTTTTCACTTCAAAGTAATGTGTCCACGAATTTTTAAAAGTACCATCGTCTTGAACTTCAAAATCACCTGAACCGCCGCCTAGTATTGTAGCTAAGTATAATAAGGTATTATCTGATATATTATACCCGAAGTTTAAATCTACGAAATTATAGCCTTGCGTTTTATCATAACTCCAATAATGCAATTCATCTCCTCTTTCTTCTACACCTGTATAGTTATTATGAGAAACTGCCTCAATAAAGAATTTATCTGAAAAACGATATAGTGAATAAATTGAAAATTCTTTATAACTAGCATTTACATTTTCTCCTGTATTTTTATTTACAACATCAACACTAGTTAAACTAGCTCCTCCCCAAAAACCAAATGTAAATTTGTGGTCTCTAGTCTTATATTCTAAACTAGTTGCAAAAACGGCACCAGGATGCACAACAAAACCATGCCACGTATGCATGTTTTTAATATGCCCACTTGCATTAAAAGCTTTATAACTATCTTTTTCAATTTCGTCTTCTTGCGCAGAAACATTACTAAGCCCTAAAAACATTAAAACACTAAATAAAGCTATAGGCAACAATTTAAACCTATTAGCTTTAATCAAAGAATGATCTTGAATCAATTCATCAGAAGCACTTGCCTTCTTTATGTTTTTCATTATTTAGAATTAAATTAATTTAGAAATTTTATTAAACGTACTATTAACGTTTTTTCAAATGTAAAATAAAAATTCACATAACAACAAATTTTAACATATAAAAATCGATATATCTCAATAATTAACGGTAAAAATTACCTTATTGACATAATAAAAAGTACCAGTCATTATAATTTAACGTTAAATAAACGTTTAAATAATTTATAATCTAACTTCAAATAAATTAAAATAAGCCAACGGCATTATTAACATCTAATTAATATAAATTGTAGTTACAACAAATCTTACTATATAATAGCTACTATATAAGTTTGAATCATTTACAATTCACAAAGCTTCATTAAAAAAGAATCTAAATTATTATTGAAAGTATTTTTGATGACCTTATCTTTGTAACATATAATTAGTTTCAGTATGATTAAGATTACTTTACCAGACGGTAGTATTAGAGAATGTAAAAAAGGAAGCTCACCAATGGATGTGGCTAAAGGTATTAGTGAAGGCTTTGCTAGAAATGTGATTTCTGCAAAATACAATGATACCGTAATTGAAGTAACCACCCCATTATTAGAAGATGGATCTCTTATACTATATACATGGAATGATACTGAGGGCAAGAAAGCTTTCTGGCATTCATCATCACACGTAGTTGCACAAGCAATTGAAGAATTATACCCTGGCGTTAAATTAACAATAGGACCTGCAATTGATAATGGATTTTACTATGATGTAGATTTAGGTGATAATAAATCTATTTCTGATAAAGATTTTCCTGCTATAGAAAAAAAAGCTATTGAAATTGCAAGAGGCAAACATAATTTCGAAATGCATGCCGTATCTAAGGCCGATGCATTAAAAAAATATAAAGAACAGGGCAACGAATATAAAGTTGAACTTATAGAGAATTTAGAAGATGGCACAATAACATTCTGTGACCATGATACATTTACTGATTTATGTAGAGGTGGACATATACCTAATACAGGAATAATAAAAGCCATTAAAATTTTAAGTGTTGCAGGAGCCTACTGGAGAGGAAACGAAAACAACCCACAACTTACAAGAGTTTATGGTATATCTTTTCCTAAACAGAAAGAGCTTACTGAGTATTTAGAATTATTAGAACAAGCTAAACAAAGAGATCATAGGAAATTAGGAAGAGAATTAGAGCTTTTTACTTTCTCTGCTAAAGTAGGTCAAGGCTTACCATTATGGCTACCTAAAGGAGCCGCTTTAAGAGAAAGATTAGAAAATTTTCTTAAAAAAGCTCAAAAGAAAGCTGGTTACGAAATGGTGGTTACCCCACATATTGGCCAAAAAGAATTATATGTTACTTCAGGCCATTATGCTAAATATGGAGAAGACAGTTTTCAGCCCATAAAAACTCCCAAAATGGACGAGGAATTTTTATTAAAGCCTATGAATTGCCCTCATCATTGCGAAATTTATAATTTTAAACCGCATTCTTATAAAGATTTACCAAAACGATTTGCTGAGTTTGGTACCGTTTATAGGTATGAGCAAAGTGGTGAATTACATGGCTTAACCCGTGTTCGTGGTTTTACTCAAGATGATGCTCATATTTTTTGTACACCAGACCAATTAGATCAGGAATTTAAAAACGTTATAGATTTATCGCTTTATGTATTAAACTCTTTAGGTTTTGATAATTTTACAGCACAAGTATCTGTTCGTGATTTAGATAAGCCAGAAAAATATATTGGTTCTGTAGAAAACTGGGAAAAAGCTGAAAATGCAATTATAAATGCTGCCAAAGAAAAAGGATTAAATTTTGTTGTAGAAAGTGGTGAAGCTGCTTTTTATGGCCCAAAATTAGATTTCATGGTAAAAGATGCCTTGGGCAGACAATGGCAATTAGGTACAATTCAAGTAGATTACAACTTACCTGAGCGCTTTGATCTTAACTACAAAGGCAGTGACAACGAGCTTCATAGACCTGTAATGATACATCGTGCACCATTCGGAAGTATGGAACGTTTTATTGCTTTATTACTTGAACATACTGGCGGTAATTTCCCCCTTTGGTTAATACCAGAGCAAGCGATTATTTTACCAGTTAGCGAGAAACATGAAAAATATGCAGAAAAAGTTTTAATATCGCTAGAAAAACACGAAATTCGTGCTCTTGTTGACAGTCGAAATGAGACAGTTGGCAAGAAAATACGAGAAGCAGAAATGAATAAAATACCATTTATGCTGATTGTTGGAGAAAATAATGAGGCTGAAGATTCAATTTCTGTAAGAAGACACGGAGGTGAAGATTTAGGTTCAATATCAATAAGTGACTTTAATGAGTTGGTATCTAAAGAAATAAATAGTACCTTAAAGTCGTTTTAAAAAAAAATGTTTAATTAAAAATTTTTAGTCATAGCAATAAGAAAAAGATTTAGACCCCAACCACGGAGGGAAGATAAAAACCCTCACAAGATCAACGCACAAATACTTTCTCCTAACGTTAGGTTGGTAGGTGATAATGTAGAAGTAGGTGTTTACCCAATTAGGGAAGCATTGAACAAGTCAGAAGAGTTAGAATTAGATTTAGTAGAGATATCTCCTAAAGCAGACCCACCTGTTTGTAAAATAACAGACTATAAAAAGTTTCTTTACGAACAAAAGAAGCGTGAAAAAGTGATGAAATCTAAAGCAACTAAAGTAGTTGTTAAAGAAATTAGATTTGGACCACAGACTGATGATCACGATTATGAGTTTAAAAAGAAACATGCTGAGAAATTCTTAAAAGAAGGAGCTAAGCTTAAGGCTTATGTTTTCTTTAAAGGACGTTCTATTGTTTATAAAGATCAAGGTGAAATACTTTTACTAAGATTAGCTTCTGAATTAGAAGACTTAGGAAAAGTAGAGCAAATGCCTAAATTAGAAGGTAAAAGAATGACAATGTTCTTAGCCCCTAAAACAAATAAAAAGTAACATACTATACTTTTATTTAAAGTATATATACGATACGATAACTGCTAGCTTTTTGCTGGCAGTTTCAATAATAATAAGCGAGATAAATTAATAAACTAGGAACAAGATGCCTAAACAGAAAACTAAATCTAGTGCCAAAAAGCGTTTTAAGCTTACAGGTACTGGTAAAATCAAAAGAAAGCACGCTTTTAAGAGTCACATTTTGACTAAAAAATCTAAAAAACGTAAGCTTGCGTTAACACATTCAGGATTAGTTCATGAATCAGATGTTAACAGTATTAAAGAACAATTACGTTTAAAGTAATATTCTTTTACCGGTAAATTAATTATTAACCATGGAGCTAGGCCAAAAAAGTGTCGATTAACGACCGCCTACTACAAAAAAATTTAAAAGTATGCCAAGATCAGTAAATTCAGTTGCTTCAAGAGCCAGAAGAAAAAAGGTAATGAAGCAAGCCAAAGGTTACTTTGGAAGACGTAAAAACGTTTGGACAGTAGCTAAAAATGCAGTTGAAAAAGCAATGTTATATGCTTATAGAGACCGTAGAAATAAGAAAAGAACTTTCCGTTCATTATGGATCACTCGTATTAATGCAGGTGCTAGATTACACGGAATGTCTTACTCTCAGTTTATGGGAAAAGTAAAAGCTAACAACATCGAATTAAACCGTAAGGTTTTAGCCGATTTAGCAATGAATCACCCAGAAGCTTTTAAAGCTGTAGTTCAAAAAATAAAGTAACAATAACAATATATCTCGCTTATAAAAAATCCGATTCTAACGAATCGGATTTTTTTTTTACTTTAAGTAAAATCCTACTTCAACATATTTACTATAAATAATACAAAATGAAAGAAGTTTCTTTGAAATATGACGATAGCACATTAGCACTGTTACATTATAGCCAATTACTAAACTTCATTGGGTTTTTAGGAATCATTATTCCTGTAATTTTATGGTCAACAAAAAAGAAAGAAATTCAAGGAATGGATGAACATGGGAAACATGTTATCAATTATCAACTCAGTATGTTATTATATGTAATAATATATTTTATATTATTCTTTCTTTCTATGATTTTAACGTTAGTACTAATAGGTTATGTGTTTATTATTATACTTTGTTTAATCGGAATTCCTTTAGCACTACTCTTAATTGTATATCCTATAATAGGCGGTATAGCTGCATCAAAAGGTACACTATACAAATACCCTTTAACCATTAAATTTATTAGTTAATTACCGAATGCTGTTATTACGATAGAACGACCTGATGCATTATTCCTATGCTCACACAAATAAACACCCTGCCAAACACCTAAATTCAATTGCCCATTAGTTATCGGTATTTGCACTGACACACCCATTAATGACGATTTTATATGCGCAGGCATATCGTCAGAACCTTCATAATCATGTTTATAATATGGTTGATTCTCAGGAACCATAACATTTATATGACTTTCGAAATCTAATCGAACAGTTGGGTCGGCATTTTCATTTATAGTTAAACCAGCTGAAGTATGTTTAATAAATACTTGAAGAGTTCCTATTTTTATATTACCAATTTCTTCACAAGCATTAAGTATTTCATTTGTAATTAAATGAAACCCTCTTTTATATGATTTAAGCTTTATTTCTTTTTGATAAAAATTCATAGTTGTATAATAGTTAGTGAAAAATTAATACAAACTTATTCAATTAAACATCAAAATTAAATTACTATCGAATAACTTTGTAGCATCATAAAACAAAAGAATGGACTACTCTAAAATAAAAATGGTTATTACCGATATGGATGGAACATTATTAAATAATGACCATAAAGTTAGTGATCGTTTTTTTGAAATCTTTCAAGAATTAAAAAAAAGAAATATTCTATTCGTTGCTGCAAGCGGAAGACAATACCATAGTATTGTTGACAAACTGAATGCTATAAAAAAAGATATTATTGTCGTTTCCGAAAATGGAGGTTTTATAATGCAAGATGGAAAAGAAATACTATCTACACCTTTACCCCTAAAAACACATAAAGAAATTTTAAGTATTTTAGATAATGTTGAAAACATCTACCCTGTATTGTGTGGTAAAAATAAAGCTTATGCACGTAGTGGTAACCCACAATTTACAAACAAACTAAAGGAATATTATACAGAATATGAACTACTAGATGATTTAAATGATTTTGAAGATGAAATTTTAAAGATTGCTATTTATCATTTTGAGAGTTCTGAAAAATACATTTACCCAGCAGTATCTCATTTAGATGGTCTGCTAAAAGTAAAAATATCTGGTGCTAACTGGGTCGATATTTCTAGTAGAAATGCTAATAAAGGCTATGCTATTGAAAAAGTTATGCGTTTAAATAATATTAAACCTGAAGAAATTGTTGTTTTCGGTGATTACAATAACGATTTAGAAATGTTAGCTTTAACTGAAAACAGTTTTGCAATGAAAAATGCACATGCTAATGTTTTAGAAGCCGCTAATTATACTACTACAAGTAATGATGATTTTGGTGTTGAAAGAATATTAGAGAACATTATTAAATAAACAATTCTCTACCGTAGAGAAATAAAAAGCTTTTGGGTTAAAAATAAAAAGCCACATTTTTAAAATTAATTTTAAAAATGTGGCTTTTTATTTGGAGTAATTCTAAATAAATAGATACATTTGTGACTTTATTTTTATTAAGTCTAAATAAATGAATTTACCAACCACCTTATTTCTTTTCCTACTGTTTAACTTAGGATATTCTCAAACAGGAACTTTATCTGGTATCGTTCTACTCGACGGAGATTCTCCTGTAATAAATGCTCATATACAAATAATTGGAACCAAGCATACAGCAATAACTGATTTTGATGGGAAATTTAAATTAGAGCAAATACAATTTGGGACTTACAAATTAACAGTGTCCACAATTGAAGCTAAAAAAACAACTGTTTCTACCATCATAAATGATAAAAACAAAACTATTACAATTAACTTAAAGAGTATAACAAATGAATTAAACGAAGTAACTATTCATGGTAAAACAAAAAAAACAAAAATTGAAACGAAAGGTTTTGCTGTTAACTCTATAGAAACAAAAGAAGCTAGTCTTCGAAATATTCAAACAAATGAATTATTAAATACTACAGCAGGAGTTAAAATTCGTCAAAATGGAGGCTTAGGTTCTGAAGTAAGCTACAGTTTAAACGGCTTATCAGGAAATTCAGTTCGAATTTTCATAGATGGTATTCCTATTTCAACTTATGGGTCTTCTTTTAATTTAAATAGTATTCCAACTTCAATGATAAAAAATATTGAAGTTTATAAAGGAGTTGTACCAGGCCATTTAGCCGATGATGCCTTAGGCGGAGCTATTAACATCGTGCTTCATAAAGATGTAAAAACCAATTTTAACGCATCAATTTCTTATGGCTCTTTTAACACCATTCAAACTAGTGTTAATGGACTGTATCGTTTTGAGAAATCCGGATTAACCATTAAGTCTTCTTTTTTCAATAATTATTCTGATAATGATTATAAAGTTTCAGGAAGAACTGTATTAGTTACTGGTTTAGGAGGTGTACAAACGCCAATAACTGCAAAAAGGTTTAATGATGCCTATAGATCAACAGGTGGAATGCTACAAATTGGGTATATAGATGTGAAATGGGCAGATCAATTTTTCATCGGCATTACAGGTTCTGATGACTACAAAGAGGTACAGCATGGGGCTTTTATGACTATTACTCCGTATAAAGACAGATTTTTAGAATCTGATGCTTTATTAGGCAGTTTAAATTACCAGAAAAAAGATCTTTTCACCAATGGGTTAGATGTTAACATAAATGGTTTATACGGTAAGAGAAACCGTGCCGTTAACGATACTGTTGCCTGGGCCTATAGTTGGACTGGGGAAAGAGCTATTGATTTTAGAGGTAATGAATACCAGTACACTTGGGGTTCTCAACAAGAAGGAGGTCCCACATTAGCTAAAATTAAAAGAAATGTAGCTTCATTGCGAACAGGAGTTTCTTATGCCTTTAACAACAATCACAAAGTATTAGCCAACCATGTGTATAGTGGAATTGACAGAGAAGATAGTGATGCCTTAAGATCTGTATTAGAAAACACATTTACAGGAACCCGAGATTTATATAAAAACATATACTCACTAACCTATGAATTAACAGCTTTTGACAAAAAATTAAAAACAAGTTTATTTGGAAAGCATTACCAACAAAAAACAATAAGTATTGACCCTGCAATTGAATCAGATAATAATGGAAATGATGTTGTTGTAGATGAAATTATTAGTAGTAATAAAAATTACGACGGATATGGCTTTGCCGCTTCGTATGCTATAAAACCTAATATTATACTTTTGACTTCTGCAGAAAAAGCCATACGATTGCCTAATGAAACAGAAGTTTTTGGTAATGATGGAGATAACGTAGTTGCTAATTCAAGTATTAACCCAGAAAGTAGTAACAATTATAATTTAGGATTTCGATTTGGAGCCTTTAATATTAACAAAAATCAATTCACCATTTCAACAAACGTCTTTTTACGAAATATAAAAGACAGAATTGGCTTACCCATACTAAACTCTTTAAACGTTAATGATGAATTAATACTTTATGAAAATCAAGGAAGTGGAACATCTAAAGGAATAGATGCTCAATTAAACTACACTTATGATAATAATTTCGGACTTAACTTTAATATTTCTCGATTTGATTTAACTGTTGTAAGCGAAGGAATAAAGACAGACGTACCCAACACCCCATTTTTCACAATGAATGGAGGCATTCGCTACTCATTTGAAAATTTAATACAAAAGAATTCGCGATTAAACTTATTCTACAATCTGTATTTTACAGGTGAGTTCTCTTACTTAAACATAAGAAATGGAGTTGCAGGAGCTGAATTTTTTAAGGTTCCCGTGCAACTAGCTCAGGATGTCGGACTCAGTTATACATTTCCAAATAACAAATTGGTAGCCAGCTTTGACATCAAAAATATTATGGACAAACCTTTGTACGATAATTTACGTGTACAAAAGCCAGGAAGAGCTTTTTATTTGAAACTTAACTATACAATAAATAATTTTTAATCATTTAAATAACACCGAAAATGAAACGAACATTTTTAAATCTTAAAACTTTTGCTACAATATTATTAACTGCAGGTTTAATGACAGCTTGTAGCAGTGATGACACAGATACTACTCCTGTAACGGATTTACCTGAAACCCAAGAACCAATTACTGAAGAGGAACCTAGATGGATTACAGTTGCAGGTGCTAAAATGGGAGATACTCCCGGCGATGGTAATGGAGGAACTTTAATTTACTCCGTAACTAGTGATGATGCAAAAGACCCGACCGTATCTATAGCTCCTTTTGAGAATGGGTTTATCGCACCCTCTAATAGAACGGCTAGATTACAATCTTCTGAAGATGGTAATACTATATTTAATATTAGCTATGCTGGTGATACAGGTGGTAACTACACTAAATATACTGTAGAAGGTGGACAAACTTTTACTCCAACAGGTTCAGAGGTAAGTATTGCTCCTTACGTAGGAACTGCTCCAAGATGGATAAAATTATTTGATGGAGATCAGACAGGTGCTGCTGTATATGTTTCTACGGAAAATGAGTTTGATGAAAGCAACAAATATACCCGTACAGAAGCTACCATTGGCATAGTTACTTTAGATTTAACCAACTCTTCTATAAAAGAATTTCAAGAACATAGTGTCCCTTTATCAGGAGAAGAAGAAGCTAACGGATATTATATTTCAAGAATAGATATGCCAACTTTAAACGCTGCTGGAGATAAATTATATATAGGCGCTCGTTTAAGTAAAGTTGACCCTGCTACTGCAGAAAGTGATAGTGATTTTGAAATTTTAGGTTCTAAAACAATTGTATTAGACTACCCTTCTTTATTAAACCCATCTGTAATTACTTCAACAGTTGGTTATGGAGATACTAATGGTTATCGCAGCATTAATTCTTTTCTTTACGAAGGAAGTGTTTATCAAGCCAACCAAAATGACCCTGAAGGCTCTCACATCTTAAAGATTAACGCTGACAACAGCTATGATGATGCTTACGATTTTAATCTAGACGATGCTTTAGGTATAGAAGGAGCATATATTTTAGCTTGGAGACCTGCTGCAAACGGTAAAGCTGTATTAGCTTATCGCCATGATGGATCAACAGAGGGTGTAGCTGGTGCTCAAGGTTTTTTTGCATTAGTAGATTTAAATGCTAAAACAGCTGTAAAAATTGATGCCATACCTTATGACCCTGATTTCTATTTATTCCAATACCAAGGTTTTGTAGTAGATGGTACTGAAATTTATCTTACTCAAGGTGCTGTAGGCCAGAATGGAAATATTTATATTGTAGAAACTGAAACTGGTGAAGTAACAAAAGGTGCTGAATTAATAAACGTTGCTGGCAGCCATTTTATAGGTGCTTTTTAAAAGTAAACCTATGGCTTAATTGATAAGCTCCCTAAAAAATAAGATTACTTTTAAAACCCGTTACTAAGGCAAATGCTTTACTAACGGGTTTTAATTTATATTGAAACTATTATTAAGTTTTTTGCTTTTTCTTCTTTGCCGCAGGAAACAGAACATTATTTAAAATTAGCCTATATCCTGGTGATGTAGGATGAAGTTCTAATTCTGTTTTTGGATCTCCAACTCTATGTTGATAATCTTCAGGATCATGACCTCCATAGAAGGTAAAAAAACCTTTTCCTTTAATGCCGTGAATGTACCTTGCTTCTCCATTTATTTTATTCTCCCCTAAAACCAAAACTGTAGATTTAACAGCCTCTCTCTCAAAAGAAGTTGTTTGCCCCATAAACCCTTTTACTAATGAGGTATGGTTTTGACATAACATTGTTGGTATCGGATCCCATTTTGCTGAAAAATCCATTAAACTGAAGTAATCAGACTCTTTACCTATATTTCTCTTTCTTGTCATATCAATTGAAGAGAATTCATATTGTAACGGATTACGCTCTAAAGTAAAATCTGTAAAAGCAAATGTTCTAGAATAATCCAGTTTAGACTGATAATTAGCCTCTGAAGGATCACCATCAAACATAGTTTCACAAATATCTACTCCATCAGAAGCCGATAATGCAATATCAAAACTATCCGTAGCAGAGCACATTGCAAACATAAAACCACCGCCAATAACATAGTTTCTAATTTTTAAAGCTACAGCTCTTTTTTCTTCTGATACTTTACCATACCCTAATTTATTGGCTAAGTCTTCTGCTTCTTTTTTACTTTCTAAATACCAAGGCGCTGCCTTGTAAGCTCCATAAAATTTACCATATTGTCCAGTAAAATCTTCGTGATGCAAGTGTAACCAATCATAAAGAGCTAGCTTATCTTCTAAAACCTCTTCATCATATACTTTATCATATGGTATTTCTGCGTAAGTTAAAACCATAGTAACAGCATCATCCCAAGGTAATTTACCATTAGGTGTATATACTGCAATTTTAGGTGCTTTTTCTAAAATCACAGCTTCTTGATTTTTTGATGGACTTGCTATTTCACTTAAAATAGAACTGGCTTCCCCATCTGACAAAATCTCAAATGAAACGCCTCTAATCTGGCATTCTTTTCTGATGCTCTCGCTGTCTGGTAATAAAAACGAGCCTCCTCTATAATTTAAAAGCCATTGCACTTTTTGTTGCTTGGTAAGTACCCAATACGTAATTCCGTATGCTTTTAAATGATTTTTTTGAGTTTCCGAATCCATGGGAATAAGAAGTACTGAAGCAGATACTTTACAGAAAATGAAAAAAAAGATAAAAATAAAAATGTGTTTTTTCATAGAATTCTAATCAATGTGCTATCTCAAAGATAAAAGAAATAATCAAGAGCGATTTAAAAGAAATAAAACTAGTACTCTTAAAAAAGAAAAGCCTAAAAGCTTAGTATTAGCTTTTAGACTTTTTATTATAATTCATTTAAATTATGCTTTTAAAAAGGCACATCGTTATCATCAAAATCAGGTGTATCATTCATCGAACTTCCAAAAGCTTGGTCTGCATTTGGCAGATTTTTAGTTACAAATGGATTATCTTCATTTTCATTCATTTTCGATTGGTACTCGAATGGAGAATCAAAATCATCAAGGTTATCAAACTTACCTTGGTTACCGATAAACTTCAATCTTATATTCTCTAAACCACCATTTCTATGCTTAGCTACAATAAATTCACCCTGCCCAGCTGTTGGTGATCTTTCATCATCATCCCATTCATCAATTTTATAATATTCTGGCCTATAAATAAATGAAACAATATCGGCATCTTGCTCAATTGCTCCAGATTCCCTAAGGTCAGAAAGTAATGGTCTTTTTGTACCACCCCTTGTTTCAACCGCACGAGAAAGTTGTGAAAGTGCTATAACAGGCACACTTAATTCTTTTGCTAATGCTTTTAAGTTTCTAGAAATTGTAGAAATTTCTTGTTCACGATTCCCTCCTCCTTTTTGAGAACCACCAGCTGTCATTAATTGCAAATAATCAATCATGATCATTTTTATACCATGCTGAGAAGCTAAACGTCTTGCTTTTGCTCTAAGGTCAAAAATAGAAAGTGACGGAGTATCATCAATAAATAATGGAGCCTTTTCAAGTGTTTTAACTTTCACATTTAATTGCTCCCATTCATGCTTTTCTAATTTACCTGTTCTCAATTTTTCTGAAGACAAACCTGTTTCAGATGATATTAAACGAGTAATTAACTGAACAGAGGACATCTCTAATGAGAAAAAGGCAACTGGAATATTAGAATTTACAGCCATGTTACGTGCCATAGATAACGTAAGGGCTGTTTTACCCATACCAGGACGTGCTGCTATAATAATTAAATCACTTGGTTGCCAACCTGATGTAAGTTTATCTACCTTATCAAAACCTGAAGGCACACCACTTAAACCTTCTTTATTTGCAATTTCTTCTATTCTCTTTTTAGCCTGAATTACTAAATTTTGAGCAGTTTCTGCAGAACGTTTTAAGTTACCTTGTGTAACATCATATAATTTAGATTCTGCTGTATCTAATAAATCAAAAACATCAGTACTTTCATCGTATGCATCTTGAATAATTTCATTTGAAATTTTAATTAGACTACGCTGAATAAACTTCTGTAAAATAATACGTGCATGAAACTCAATATGCGCAGAAGATGCTACTTTTTGAGTCAATTTTATCAAGTAAAAATCACCTCCAGCAGCTTCTAACTTACCATCCTTTTTTAATTGGCTCGAAACCGTTAATAAATCGACAGGTTCAGAGGTTTCAAATAATTTAAAGATTGCTTCAAAAATAAATTTATGCGCATCTTTATAAAAAACATCTGGGTGTAAAATATCGATAACTTCATCAATACCTTTCTTGTCGATCATCATTGCTCCAATCACAACCTCCTCTAAATCAATAGCCTGAGGTGGTATTTTACCTCTCTCTAGGTTAATAATATTTGATTTATCTATCTTATGTCCAGCAATTGGGCTAGGTCTATCCATAACTACGAAAGTATGTAATTAACGCTCAGTTAACATTAAAAATTAATATTCGATGTTCACAGTTCATCAACAATTTCATTGTTAATAAGTTACAATTTTATGTTGACAACAAAAAAAATCTGAAGGTTTAACACTTCAGATTTTATATTCTAATGATAAAAATGCTATTAACCGTTAAATACACCCATGTTAGCGTATTTTTCCATTCTTGTTTTTATCAATTCTTTTGGTGATAACTTTTTTAAATCCTCAAAATGAGACTCTATTTTGTTTTTCACTATCTCAAAAGTTTTATCTCTATAACTATGAGCACCTCCTGCTGGTTCTCTCACAATTTCATCAATAAGTTTTAGCTTTTTCATATCAGTAGCAGTAAGTTTTAACGCTTCTGCTGCAACTTCTTTGTATTCCCAGCTTCTCCATAAAATAGAAGAACAAGATTCTGGAGAGATTACAGAATACCATGTATTCTCTAACATCAAAACTTTATCTCCTACTCCTATACCTAATGCACCACCTGAAGCCCCTTCACCAATAATCACAACAATGATTGGCACTTTCAAACGTGTCATCTCAAGGATATTACGAGCAATAGCCTCACCTTGTCCGCGTTCTTCTGCTTCAATACCAGCATAAGCACCTGGAGTATCAATAAAACAAACTACAGGAATATTAAATTTCTCTGCAGATTTCATTAATCGTAATGCTTTTCGGTATCCTTCAGGATTAGCCATACCGAAGTTTCGGTACTGACGTGTTTTTGTATTATACCCTTTCTGTTGACCAATAAACATAAAGCTTTGATCTTTAATTTTCCCTAAACCACCAATCATGGCTTTATCATCTTTAACACCTCTATCTCCGTGTAGCTCTAAAAAAGTATCTCCACAAATAGCGTTAATATAATCTAATGTATAAGGTCTGTTTGGGTGTCTAGAAAGTTGAACTCTTTGCCAAGCGGTAAGATTCTTATATATCTCTTTTCTGGTTTCGAGTAATTTTTTCTCTATTTGCTTACAGGTTTCCGTAACATCAACGTCACTCTCCTCCCCAATAATCATGCACTTATCTAATTGTTCTTCTAATTCTTTAATGGGAAGTTCAAATTCTAAATATTCCATGAGTATTCCTGTTTAATTTAAATATGCTGACAAATATAAAACTTTATATAGGGATGACTAGCTCCTACTTGATTTTTTTAATCTTCCTTTATTCTTAAGTAAACCATTGGCTATCACTGTACTTAATATAATAAAAGCACCAAGATAAAATAATGGGTTCATTTTTTCACTATCTCCTAGAAAAATAAACGCTAAAATGATTCCGTAAACAGGCTCTAAGTTTGTTGTTAGCATTACTGTATAAGGCGTTAAAAACTTCATAACTTTTATAGACGCTATAAAAGCATAAGTTGTACATATTGATGCGAGAATAAATAAATAAATCCAATCGTTTTGAGAAACAGTAAAAAAATCGGTAGTAAAGCCTTTACTAAATAGCAAGTAAATAGTGATACAAGCTACACCTGATAAAAGTTCATAAAAAGAGATTACACTTGGCTTGTCGGTTTGAATCAACTTACCATTCATTAACGAAAAAATAGCCGCTAAAAAAGCAGAAATTAATGCCATTATTATTCCTTCGGCATATTCTGTTTCTACTTTAAAAATAATGTAGAGCCCAAAAATTACGATTAAGCCAAAAAATATTTCATAAGCAATTACTTTGCGTTTATATATAATAGGCTCTAGTAATGCTGTAAAGAATGCTCCTGTCGAGAGGGTCGCTAATGCTACAGAAACATTAGAAATTTTTATAGCTTGAAAAAAAGTAAACCAATGTAAAGCTATTACAGCCCCAACAATAGCCATCGTAGCTATTTTTTTTGGTGAAATTTTTAAAGAAATTTTTTTAACTTTAATAAAGATGTAAGTTAATAGTACCGCAATTAACATTCTATACCAGACTAAGGGTACAGAGTCTAAAGTTATTAACTTACCTAATACGGCAGTAAACCCCCATATAAACACTATAAAATGTAAGTGAATATAATTTTTAACCTTATCTGTCATCTTTATATAATAGATTAAAACCCATAAAATAAAGCTTAAGCTAACGTTTGGCTTTTTGAATCAAGAAAAAACCAAGTATTCCAAATAATAAGTTAGGAAAAATAACAGCTAAAAATGGTGAAAAACCAGATTGCTCTGCTAAGGTTCCAAAAACTCTATCAAAAAATATGTATACAAAAGCTACTAAAATTCCGAATGCGAGATTAACCCCCATTCCTCCTCTTTTTTTCTGAGAAGAAACAGCTACTGCAATAAATGTAAGTATAAATGCTGTAATTGGTAAAGCCCAACGTTTATATTTCACGAGCACATAACTATTAATATTTGAAGCTCCTTTTCGCTTTTGGTTATCAATAAATTCATTTAGCTCAAATAAATTTTTTGTTTCAGCTATATACGAAACAGGTGTTAGGTCATTTATTTTAAATTGAAAAACAGTATCTAACCTTTTTTTAGTTTCTACGATTTCCGTTTCTCCTTTTAATGTTCTTTTTACATACGAGGTCAATCGGTATAAACTGTCAGCAGGAATCCACCTAATATGTGCTGCTGATAATTTATATTCTAAAATATTATCATCATTAAAATGTTCCATGGTAAAATTATAACCTATATCTCTAGATGGCTCAAACCTACTTACATATAAAAAGTCTTTTTCGTTGAGTTGGTTAAAAATATTATCAGTGACCCGGTCTTGTCTTCCTTTTTTAAGGTATTTATATTGAAATTCATTAAAGCCTATACTTGCATTTGGCACAATAAACATACCCATAACAAACATAAATACAGCTACAATAGAAGCACCAATTAAATACGGTCTTAAAAATCGATTATATGATATACCCGAACTAAGCATGGCTACAATTTCTGTATTACCAGCTAATTTAGAAGTGAAAAATATTACAGATAAAAATAGAAAAATTGGTAATAATACATTACCGATAGTAATTGAAAAGTTACCTAAATAAACTAAAACTTCATTTAAGGGAGCTTCATTATCTTGCATTTTACCTATTTGCTCTGCCAAATGAATCATTATTCCTATAGGAATAAATAGCATTAGCATTACAGAAAATGTAATTAAATACCTTTTTAATATGTATCTATCTAAGATGGTCAACACTACAGTCTTTTATCCATTTGTTTTACCATTTTATTTTTCCAATCGTAAAAAGTACCTGCTAAAATTTGCTTTCTAGCTTCACGAGTTAACCACAGGTAAAAACCTAGGTTATGTATCGTAGCTATTTGTTTTCCTAAATATTCGTTAGCAGCAAATAAATGGCGTAAATATGCTTTAGAATACTCAGTATCTACAAAAGTTAAAGCCATATCATCAATAGGAGAAAAATCATCTTCCCATTTTTTATTTTTAATATTGATAGTACCATGCGCTGTAAACAACATACCATTTCGAGCATTACGAGTTGGCATTACACAATCGAACATATCAATACCTAAGGCTATGTTTTCTAAAATATTAATAGGTGTACCTACCCCCATTAAATAACGAGGCTTGTCTTCTGGCAAAATCTCACAAACAACTTCAGTCATTGCATACATTTCTTCTGCTGGCTCACCTACAGATAAACCACCAATTGCATTACCTTCTGCCCCTACTCCTGCTATATATTCTGCAGATTGTCTTCTTAAATCTTTATACGTAGATCCTTGAACAATAGGAAAAAAAGTTTGACTGTAATCGTATTTTAATGGTGTTTTTTCTAAATGCTTTATACAACGCTCTAACCACCTATGTGTCATATGCATAGAACGCTGCGCATACTTATAATCGCAAGGATAAGGCGTACACTCATCAAAAGCCATAATTATATCGGCTCCAATGCTACGCTGAATTTCCATCACATTTTCTGGTGTAAATACATGATACGAACCATCAATATGTGATTTAAACTTAACACCTTCTTCTTTTATTTTTCTTCTACCTGAAAGAGAATATACTTGGTAACCACCACTATCGGTTAAAATATTTCGATCCCAACCCATAAATTTATGAAGCCCACCTGCTTTCTCTATAATATGAGTTTTGGGCCTTAAATATAAATGGTAAGTGTTTCCTAAAATTATATCAGGATTAATTTCTTCTTTTAATTCTTTTTGATGCACTCCTTTTACAGATGCCACTGTACCAACTGGCATAAAAATAGGTGTTTCTATTTTTCCGTGATCTGTAATTATTTCTCCGGCTCTTGCCTTACTGTGCGGGTCGCTATGCTTTAATGTAAATTTCAAAATCTTGTATATATGTGCGCAAATATAGTTAACTAGTTATGTAAATTACTTAAGAAAAAAATAAAGTTGCTATATTACTATTGTTCATCTTTATGATCGACAACATAAATTTACGTTGTTAATTTAACAATCCTTTATAAAATATTATACAATAAAGATTTTTGATATTCGTTGATGTGTTGGAACACACAAATAATGGTATCGTTATTGATTCATTTTTTTGTTTAAAACTATAGAACACATGAAAAAAACAATTGTAACAGCAGTATTCGCTTTAATTAGCTGTATTGCATTTGCCCAAACAGATGCTGGTTTTGGTATTAAAGGAGGTTTAAATTATGGCGCAAACGGTGATTATTTTGACTCCGCTGAAAATGCTTATAATGACCCTGAAGGTAACGTTGGATACCATCTTGGTGTTTTTGCTAAATTTGGTGATAAAATATACTTTAGACCTGAATTAGTATACACCAAAACAAAATCTGATTATGAAAATAATAGTTTGGACATGTCTAAATTAGATGTACCACTATTAGTAGGTTTTAATGTTATTGGCCCTTTAAGCGTATTTGCAGGACCATCATTACAGTACATTTTAGATACAGATTATGACGGTGTAACATTAGGTGATGTTAAAAATGATTTTACTGTAGGCCTTAACATTGGCGCAGGTGTTAATCTTGGAAAGTTAGGTATTGATTTGCGTTATGAACGAGGTTTCTCTGAAAACGAAGTAAGTATTATTAATGCTAACGGAGGAACTAATTTAATTGGCGATCGAATAGATACGAGACCTGATCAATTAATTTTAAGTTTATCATTAAAGATATAATTAAAGATATAATTAAAGATATTTTATAATAAAAAAGCCCAACATTAAAATGTTGGGCTTTTTTAGTTAATTGTATATTATTTAAAATGTCTCCTTATCTAAATGATCAGGAATACCATCTCCATTTGTATCAGGAAATTTAATTGTACCATCTGCATTATAGACAATTACTCCGTTTATTTTTATTTCATCTATTGTTAAAACGCCATCACCATCATCGTCAGGATCTGAAAAATTAGGAATCTCGAAGTTAACTAACTCCTCTTCATCTTCATTTGTATTATCATCTAACAAGCGTCCATTACCATTTAAATCTTCTAAATAAGAAGGTATACCGTCACTATCATGGTCAGCTTCATTTACAGCAAACAAATCTAATTTAAAAATAATTGGTGTATAAGCATTTATGCCAGTAGTACCTTGGTAGTATGCTAAAGCAGATGGCATAAAAATCGCCCCTACTCCATAATCTTGAACTTCAAAAGTACCATCAACGTTTTCAGTAACTTCTCCACCAGCTTTTAAGCCAGTTATACCATGTGCAAAACCTGTTATACTAGTTGTTAGGTTAAACCAAACAGGCGAAGTTGCTGAATCAAACACATCTCCTTCTTGTGAAAATTCTTCAATTGGAGTACCCTCATATCTAACAAAAGTAGAATCAGCAAAAGTAGGTTGTGCTCCTTCTCCTTCTCTAGCTATTATATAATATACTTTATGATCTATAGATTCATCACCCTCAGCTCCGACAATATCTGATGTAACATTTACTGATGTAAAACCAAAACTTTCAGAATTTAATATTGATATTTTATCGCTATTTTCTCCGCTAATAGTATCAAAAACTATTTTGTAATCAAAATCTTCTGCTGGGTTCTCAAACTCTTCATAGTTATAAAAATGAGTAGCAAAAAAATCTTGTAATAATTTTTCATCATCAACAATTACTTCACTAATGCTTCTAGCTGGTGTAATTACAAAGTCATCATCTGTACCACAAGAAGCAAGACCTATAGCCAGTACTATAAAAGAAAATAAATTTCTAAGTTTCATCTATTATTATTTAAGTGTTGCAAGATACAATTTTCCCCTATTTTTGTTTAAAAGATTAAGAAAGAATTACAATAGTTTATGCGTATAGATAAATTTCTTTGGTGTGTTAGATATTTTAAAACCCGTAACATAGGTACCGAGGCTTGTAAAAAAGGTCATGTAAAACTAAATGGAGCTAATGCTAAGCCTTCTAAAGATGTTTTGCCTATGGATAAAATTACAGTTCGTAAAAATCAAATTAATTACGAGCTTACCGTTTTAGATATACCACCTAATAGAGTCGGAGCAAAACTTGTCGATATTTACAGAAAAGATACTACCCCAGCTTCTGAATTTGAAAGTAATGAGTTATTAAAGTACTCTAAAGATTATTATAGAAAAAAAGGGACTGGCCGGCCTACTAAAAAAGACAGAAGAGATATTGACGACTATATTGATGATAGTTTAGACAAGAAAAAAATTGAAGAGTAAACAACCGTTTCTTTATATTTGAATACAAATAAAAGCTTAAGATGCAGAACAAAATTTTATCACACGAGCAAATACAACATAAAATTAAACGTATAGCATATCAAATATACGAGGCTAATGTAGATGAAAATGAAATCATAATTGCAGGTATTGAAGGTGGTGGTCTCAATTTTGCTAAAAAAATTGAAAAAGTACTTAAAGAAATTACTCAAGCAAATATTACCATCTGTAAAGTGAGTATGGATAAAACAAACCCTTTACTTAAAGCTATAAAAACATCAGTAAAAAAAGAAGACTACACCAACAAATCTGTAGTTTTAATTGACGATGTATTAAACTCTGGCACTACACTAATATATGGTGTACACCACTTTTTACAAGTGCCTTTAAAACAATTAAAGACAGCTGTACTTGTTAATCGAAACCATAAAAAATACCCTGTCAAAGCCGATTACAAAGGCATATCATTATCCACATCTATTCAAGAGCGTGTAATTGTCGAATTTAAGGCTAAAAACGATGCTGTTTATTTAGCTTAATTTACTTTCTACTTCAATTACAATTTCTTCAGCACTTTTATCATCGCAGGTAATTACGTTTTTTGCCTGCAGGTAAAAATTATTTCTTTCAAATAAATGCTTACCTATAAACTCAGGTAAATCATCTTCTTTTATATTTTTTATTAAAGGTCTTGAATCTTTTTCTAAAGTAAGTCTAGAAATTAAGCCCGAAATAGAAACTTTTAAATAAAAAACATTGTCAGTTTTGTCAGAAATTACACCTAAATTATTCGAATAACATGGTGTTCCTCCTCCTGTCGATAAAATAAATGATTTTTTTTCTTCCATTATTTTTTTCACGTATTCATGCTCTTTTTTCCTAAAAAACAGCTCTCCTCGCTCTTTAAAAATGTCTGAAACACTACTTTTTAACTCTGACTCAATGTACTCATCTAAGTCTATGAAATTGATTTTCAATTTCTTAGAAAGCAATTTTCCTATCGTGCTTTTTCCACTCCCCATGTACCCTACTAAAACTATTTTCATATTCTGATTTTGTGTAAAATTGGATTAAATTATAATGATTTCAAAAAAAAATAAAATTTTTTCAAAATAGGCTTGGATAATTAATTAATGGTAGTATATTTGCACCCGCAAACAGGGCATATCGCCTAAAGCAAATTACTGAAATAATGACCTGGTAGCTCAGTTGGTAGAGCATCTCCCTTTTAAGGAGAGGGTCCTGGGTTCGAGCCCCAGCCCGGTCACAAAAAAGCCTTTTAAATCTAAGATTTAAAAGGCTTTTTACTTTTAAATACTTTTCCTAAGTAATACTATTCTCCTCTTTTAAATTGTGAGTTCTTTTAATTATAAGATTGACTCTATACTACTCTTCAAAAAGTTGATCTTATTTAAATACACTAAATTTTATTCTCTTTCTATAATTAAAAATAAGAATATTAAAGCTCTCTTGATTTATAAAATATACAAACCTCAAATCCTTGATTAAAGGTTTATTTAGAACACCAAAAACAATGATTTACAACGGTTTACAAATCCTCAAACTTGTTAAAGTTTAAGAATACAACAACTAAAAGCTAAGTTTTTTCGTACATCTTTAAACTCCAAAACTATATATTATGAAAAAAATAAAAAAGCATTTATTGTATACATGTCTAATTTACAGTATTGTAAGCTGTACTGGTGATAATTTAAACTTAATACCTAATGATGGTTCAGAAGTGGTAATTGATGACAATCAAAATACGATTGATGTAGCATCAAAGCTAATTGCAAATGATTTAGAACCTCATCCAATGCAAGATGTTGCTAAACCTGATTATTTAAAAACTATAATTGATCCTTCTTTTGGCACTATTATAAGAAGAATATCAAATGGTAACCCTGGTAGTGTAATTAAGCCCATGTATAGCACTATTCAAGCCTGGAATGCAGATGAAACTAGAATGATATTATATGATCAAACAAATGGCGTACATCAATTATTAGACGGCAAAACCTACGCCTTTATAAAAAACCTTGATGATGTTAACCCTGATGACTTGGAACAATTGTTCTGGGACTACAATCAACCTGATATTTTATACTACTTAGATAGATCTACTGATGATTTTGTTAAATACACAGTATCATCTAGTAATAAAGAAATTATGGTTAACTTAAAAGAACTTACAGGTTGTAACGGAAGCATTAGTATGGGCAATGATGTTCAAATGATGTCTTGGGATTCCGATGTTATAGGTTTTCGTTGTAATAATGACACAACTTATGCATATAAATTTTCTACACAAAATTTAACCACTTTTAATATTGATGATGTCAATTATGCTGCCGCTATGCCTGCACCTAGTGGAAATTTATTTTATCATAATGTATCATCATACGATGCTAATGGTAACTTTAAAGCCAGACTTAATAAAAGTAAACCAGAACATTCTTGTTTAGGCAAAATGGCCAATGGGACAGATACTGACTTTTCTGTAAGTTTTAGTGATGGCCCAAATGGTGGCTGTTTAGGTAATATTATCGCTTATGATTTAAATACGGGTGACTGCTTACCTGTTATATCTGAAGATTTAGGTTATGATTATCCAAAAAGTGGTACGCATATTTCTGCGGTAGCACATAAAAATCCAGGATGGATTGCCGCATCTATGATTGGCTTTGAAGGAGATGGTCAAAAACTTTTAGATCAAGAACTAGTTATCGCTCGAGTTGAACCCGGAAATGTTGAAGTATACAGAATTGGACATCATAGGGCTGATGAAAATGAATTTGATTATTGGGGTGAGCCACATGCTGTAATTAGCCCCACAGGAACTCGTGTACTTTTTGGATCTGATTGGAGTGGTAGCGAAGATGGTAAATCAGTAGAGTCTTATGTCATAGAACTACCCTCTTACAATCCATAATATTAATTTGAACTATTTATAAATTAATTATTTCAATAAAACCAAGCTTTTTAAAAGCTTGGTTTCTTTTTGTTACAAAGTATTTTTTAATGAAACTATAATTTATACACCACAATAAAACTCAAAAAATAAATCAACGAAATACTGATAATCAGAATCTTAAAATCATATAGATTATATCTTCAATTGTTGAGATTTATAAATGAATAGTATTGTAGGTTAAAAGATTGAGAGTTAGTATTTTTGGATTACATTTTTAAAAAACACCTCCCAAATAATTGAATATTATATGTTAAGAATAGTAATTCTGTTTTTTTTTGCGTCTTCATTTCTCCACGCTAAAACAGAAGTTAAAGGAGTTGTATTAGATGAATTTGGCTCACCTGTTGTTTATGCTAATATAATTTTTAAAAACTCTAAAATTGGGACTATAACTAATGAAAAAGGTGAATTTTCAGTAGAATCTGATATTAACTACAAAACTTTAATTATTTCTTTTATCGGATTTAAAACTCAAGAGGTTATTCTAAAAAAAAGATTAACAACCAATTTAAAAATTATTTTAATTGAAGAAAGCAGTGCTTTAAATGAAGTAATTGTTCGAGTAAAACCTAAAAAAGCTCTTTCTAAAAAAGAGAACCCAGCTTATAAAATATTACAAAAAATATGGGCCAATAAAAAGGAGAATGGCCTGAAGCTTGTTGAAGCTTATGAGTACGAAAAATATACATCTGTTGAGCTCGGTCTTAATAGTTTAGATACTACATTTTTAAAAAAAGCACTTAAAAAAGATTACAATTCATTATTAAAAAAAATAAAATCTGATAAGGCAGAAGGTAAATATACTTTGCCATTATACTTAACAGAAACTGTAGAAAAAGTATATGGTAACAATATTTTAAATAAAGAAAAAGTAGATATTACAGCTGAACGAAGTTCTGGTATTGCCGAAGTCGGTTTTGCAATGGAAAGAATAGGTAACACATTTAATACTTTAGATGTATACCAGAACAATATGGTTATACTTACTAAAGGTTTTGTGAGCCCTATTTCAACTGAGGGTTATAACGTTTACCATTACGTACTTAGTGATAGTACTGATTTAGCAGATTACAAAACATATACTATACATTTTTTCCCTAAAGAAGACGGAGATTTACTTTTAGAAGGTAGCTTTACTGTTGCTGATCTAACCTACGCATTAACTGATATTAATATGCGTACGAATAGAGATATAAACTTAAACTTGGTGCGTAATTTATATTTTGAGAAAAAATTTAAACTATTAAACGATAGTATTTACTTACCTAAGCAAGATATTTACGAGGGTGATTTTACTGTTTTTTCTAAAAATGAAGAAGAAAAGGGTTTATTCATTAAAAAGACTATAAACTTTACTGATTACATAATCGACACCCCAAAGAGTAATGAGTTTTATGATGATCAAATTGTAAAAACAAGAGCTAATCAATTTAAAAAAAACAAAGAATATTGGGAAGATAATGTAGATAGAAGTACTGAAGTAAAAAACACACAAGGCTTAATTAAAGATCTTAAAAATAATTCAAAAATAAAAAGTATATCTGGCTTAGTCAATACGGTTTCTAGTGGTTATTTAAACCTTTTTAGTAATATTCAACTAGGCTCACTATGGACAACTTTTGGCAATAACGATATAGAAGGATACAGGGTACGAGTGGGTTTTAGAAACTTTAAAACCAAAGAGGATCGCTTTAGAACAAACAGTTTTATCGCCTTAGGTTTTAATGATAAAAAACTAAAATTTGGTATAGAAAGTAAGTATTTACTAATCGGAGACCCTAGAATTGTTGTTGGTGCATCATATATGGATGAGTACGAGCAAATGAGTTTGAAACCTTTGCAAATCAACGATCTTTTAACGGATAACTATGGAAATGTTGCTCTTTTTTCTAGAGGAGAAAATTTTTCATTAACACATACTAAAAGAGCCTCTGCCAATGTAGATGTAGCTATTACAAAAAATTTACATGTTGGTATTTCTGGTGTTCACCAGCGGGCAAGTGATATTGAACCCGAAAAATTTAATATTGGATACTTAGATGAAAAAACAGAAAGAATATTAAACAACGCTACAGATTTTTCTACCAATTTTACATTAGTATACACCCCTAATAGAAACGTTTACGGCTATGGTGTTGAGCAACGTTTTGGAGAAAACATATTCTCTACAACTATAATTAAGTTCAGTAAAGGTATAAAGGGTGTAAGCGAAAGTCAGTTCGATTACGATAAAATACAATTTTCACACAACCAACCTATTGTACTTGGTAAGTTTGGTATTTTAAATGCTTCAATAGAAGCCGGAAAAACATTTGGGACTGTACCTTTAACTTCATTAACTCCTGTTTTAGCCAACCAATCATATTCTACCGTAGTTAACACCTTTTCTTTATTAGATTATTATGATTTTGTGACAGACACCTATGTTACTGGCCATTTTGAGCATCATTTTAATGGATTTATTTTCAATAGAATACCATTAATGAAAAAACTAAAATTAAGATCATTAGGCTTTTTAAGAGCTACATACGGTACTATATCAGATAAAAATAAATCCATCAATAGGTCTTCAATAATCTATAATACACCCAATAAAGTATATTTAGAATATGGCTTTGGAATCGAAAATATTGGATATGGAAATTTAAGGCCTTTCCGATTAGATTTTATCTGGAGAAATGATTTCAACGATGTAAATGGTGTTCGAAATCCTAAATTTGGCGTAAGAATTGGTATTCAACCTGGTTTTTAAAAATAAAAAAGCCCGTTTAGCGTATCATACGCCAAACGAACTCTAAATTATAATTTAAAATACTAGATATATTGATTGATGATATTCTCAAACAATTCTTGCTTACCGCTTTGTAATTTTAACTCTCCGTTTTCTTGAGCAATTTTATACAAGTCTTGCAAATCTAATTTACCTCCTTCAAAATCTTTACCTTTTCCGGCATCAAAAGAAGAATAACGCTCTTTTCTTAAATTATCATAAGATGATGAAGTTATTATTTTATCTGCTGTTAATAAAGCTCTAGCAAATGTATCTGCACCACCAATATGTGCTAAAAATACATCTTCTAAATCTGTTGAATTTCTTCTGATTTTAGCATCAAAATTAACCCCTCCACCTTGTAAGCCACCAGCTTTTAAAAATACCAACATTGCTTCTGTTGTTTCTTGTATGTTATTCGGGAACTGGTCTGTATCCCATCCGTTTTGGTAATCACCTCTATTAGCATCTAAACTACCTAACATGCCTGCTTTAGCAGCTGTTTCAATCTCATGCTGAAAAGTATGCTGTGCCAATGTTGCATGGTTAACTTCTATATTCATTTTAAAATCTTTCTCTAAACCATATTCTTTTAAGAATCCGATTGCAGTAGCCGAGTCAAAATCATACTGATGTTTCATTGGCTCCATAGGTTTTGGTTCAATAAAAAAGTTACCTTTAAAACCTTGAGAACGAGCATAATCTCTAGCTACAGTTAAAAACTGCCCCATATGATCTAGCTCTCTACCCATGTCTGTATTTAATAAAGACATATAACCTTCTCTACCTCCCCAAAACACATAATTTTCACCATTTAAAGCAATTGTAGCGTCTAATGCTAATTTCACCTGCGCTCCTGCTCTTGCTAGCACATTAAAATCTGGATTTGTAGCTGCTCCGTTCATGTAACGTGGATTAGAAAAACAGTTAGCTGTACCCCATAATAATTTAATACCTGACTCCGCTTTCTTTTCTTTAATATAATCAACGATAATAGAAAGTCTCTTCTCTGATTCTGAAAAAGTTGGTCCTTCTTGAATTAAATCATAATCATGAAAACAGAAATAATCAAAACCTATTTTGCTAAAAAATTCAAAAGCAGCATCTGCTTTATCCTTTGCTGCCTGAATTGGGTCTGAAGCCTTATCCCATTCAAAACTTTGTGTCCCTGGCCCAAAAGGATCTCCACCTTGCCCACAGAATGTATGCCAATATGAAATTGCAAATTTAAAATGCTCTCGCATTGTTTTACCTGCAACAACTTGTTCTGGATTATAATATTTATAAGCTAAAGGATTATCAGACTCTTTTCCTTCAAACTTAATTTCGCCGATACCTTTAAAGTATTCTTTGTTTCCTATAACTGCCATTTTATTCGTATTTAATTATATTTATTTTTTAAAATAAGCTCTAATTCTTTTTTCCAATTTTGATAAGCCTCTATATATGGGTCTTTATCGTCAAAAGGCACAAAGGTCATTACATGATCATTATCCATTATTAATTTACCATACGCATTAAAATCTCCATGATGCAAACCTGCTGCTCTTGCCGCGCCTATAGCCCCTGTAGTATTATAAATTTCTATTTCATAACCAATTAATGTTGCTACTGTATTTGCAAAAATGCTAGATCGAAATAAGTTATCGTTACCAGCACGTATTACATTAACATCAATACCATCTGATTTTAAAATTTCCATTCCGTACACAAAAGAAAAAGCTATACCCTCTAAAGCTGCTCTACATAAATGACCTTTATGATGGTTATTTAGGTTTACATTCAACAACCTTGTACCTACATCTTTATTATTAAGCATGCGCTCTGCTCCATTACCAAAAGGCAACATACAAACCCCATCAGAGCCTATCGAAATTTCAGACGCTAAATCATTCATCTCTTCGTATGAATCTACTGCCAGGTTATTTAATAACCAACGATATTGAATACCTGCTCCATTTATATTTAGTAATTTACCTATGCGAGGTAGCGATTTTTTATAATTTACATGTGCAAAATTATTAACACGAGTACTTTCTTTACCTGACAAACTATCTGTTACAGCATATACCACACCAGATGTACCACCTGTTGCAGCTACTTCTCCTGGTTTAAATACATTTAATGAAAGTGCATTGTTAGGCTGGTCTCCTGCTCTGTAGAAAATTGGAGTATTTAAAGCTAAACCACTCTCCTCTGCTCCTTTTTTATCAACCGTAGATTGTAAACCAAAAGTGTCGACAATATTTGGGATTAATGATGCGTCAACATCATAATAATCTAATAAAAAAGAAGCTATGTTATCATCTTTAAAATCCCAAAAAATACCTTCTGATAAACCAGAAATTGTAGTATTTATTACATTTGAAAATTTGTACGCAATATAATCTCCAGGCAACATAAACTTATAAACTTTAGCATAAAGCTCTGGTTCATTTTCTTTTACCCATTTTAATTTAGATGCCGTAAAATTAGCTGGTGAATTTAAAAGATGTGACACACATTTTTCTTCTCCTATTTCATTAAACGCTAGGCTTCCTATTTCTACAGCTCTACTATCGCACCAAATAATACTTTTACGTAATGGTTCTCCTCCTTTATCTACCAAAACAAGGCCATGCATTTGATATGATATACCAATACCTTTAATATCTGATTTAGAAATTTCATATGTGCGCTTCAACTTTTCAATTGCTTTACAAATATGTTCCCACCAATCATTTGGATTTTGTTCTGCCCAACCATTTTTTAAAGCAAGCATACTCATTTCCATTTCTGGCTCCTGAACGACACCTATA
This sequence comes from Cellulophaga sp. HaHaR_3_176, assembly GCF_019021925.1. Classification (NCBI taxonomy): domain Bacteria; kingdom Pseudomonadati; phylum Bacteroidota; class Flavobacteriia; order Flavobacteriales; family Flavobacteriaceae; genus Cellulophaga; species Cellulophaga sp. HaHaR_3_176. Next base: position 506,243 of record NZ_CP058990.1, on the reverse strand, counting down.
CTTTTACCTGTTGCAATTTCTACTAAAGCTGCTTTAATAGATGAACTACCTATATCAAAACCTATATAATACATAATTTTATAATGAATCTCGTTCTATAATTTCTGTTGGAATATAACACTGTACTGGCGTTTCTTGATTTATAAATTTTGCCGCCACGGCTCCTAATTCCTTAAAATTTGTTGTTATTACCGAAATACCTTTGTAAATAAATTTCTTCATAGGTGTATCGTTATATGATAAAAAACCAACATCAACTCCTGGTTCTAAATTCATTTCCCTGCATTGCTCTAAAAAAATTCCCAAAATTCGATCACTAACACTTATATAAGCAACACCACTTTCTACTAAAAAATCTTTAGCACTTGTTTTAACCTCGTATTTAAAACCAAAATCATTACAAAACTTTTCAAAAAATAATACAGCTTCTTGTGGGTGACTTGTATAGGTAGGGTATAAAAAATGAATTTCTGAGTATTTTTTAAATAAATGTTCGGCTTCTTTAAGTACACTATAAAAGGATTCTCCAAAGTCTTGAAAAACATAATTATTATCTTTGTTAGCATGTATATTCCAATCAATCAATAATAAATTTTCATTATCAATTTTTGAAAGTGTTTTGGGTACCAATTTATGGTCAAAACCCATTACTACATACTTATAATACTTACCTATACTATTATTAATAATTGTTTTAAAATTTTCGATATTATAATGATGAAATTGTACATCTGTAATAATATCATCATCCATATCATTAATAAAGGAATGATATAAAACCTCTTTATAAGCCTTAAATGTATCTAAAACCAAAAGCACTTTTCTGGTTTTACTTGCAATATAATACCCTTTATTAGGCACTGATTTTACAACTCCATTTTCTTTAAGGATGGCATATGCTTTAAAAACAGTATCTCTAGATAAATTTAACTCTTTACATATACTATTTACAGAAGGTAAAGTATCGTTAACAGATAAAGTATTTTTAGCTACTGCTTCATTTACAGTATTAACTAGTTGCTGATATTTCGGAATATCACTATCGTGCTGTATATCAAATGCTAAACTATTATTCATTTCTTAAAATCAACTGGTGTGGTCTGTTCTGGTATGTGTCAAAAATACAATATTTAATTTTAAAATAGAAATTATATGTAGGATGCAAATAATAGAAGAAAAAGAAATAAAGTTTGAATAAAACTTTAGTAAATTTGCCGTCCTGAAGCCCACGTGGTGAAATTGGTAGACATGCCACCTTGAGGGGGTGGTGTTCGCAAGGACGTGCTAGTTCGAATCTAGTCGTGGGCACAAAAACCATTTAAGATATTCTTAGATGGTTTTTTTTATTTTAAAAAACAACTCACCTTATTTTTTAAAAAATCATTCAAAAAGATATTTGATTTGTAAAAATTTGTAACTTTGTTTAACTTTTTGTAAAAAAAAATGAACAACGTAAAGAAGAATTTTAGCATCAGAGATCTAGAGAACCTATCTGGAATAAAAGCTCATACGATACGTATTTGGGAGAAAAGATATAATTTATTAGAACCCGAAAGAACAAATACTAATATCAGAAATTACAGTTTAACCAGTTTACAAAAACTACTAAACATAACCTTACTTTATCATAATGGTTATAAAATATCTAAAATTGCAAAAATTGCAGAAACTGAAATACCTGCAATTGTAAAAGATGTTGTTTCAAAAAATAGTGTAAAAAGTAATGCAATCAATGCTTTTAAAATGGCTATGATAAACTTTGACACTACTCTATTTTTAAATACGTATAACAGTTTATTACATAAAAACTCTTTTAAAGATATCTTTAACACAGTATTCCTTCCTTTATTGAATGAGTTAGGTCTATTATGGCAAACAAATACAATTAGCCCTTCACACGAACATTTTATAACAAACTTAATAAAGCAAAAAATAGTTATAAATACAGAGTTGTTACAAGTTAAACAACCTAGCAAAACTGATAAAACATTTGTTTTGTTTTTGCCTGAAAATGAAATACACGATATTGGTTTACTATATTTAAACTTTGAAATTATACTTAAAGGCTACAAAACAATTTACTTAGGTCAAACAGTTCCCATAGCTTCTTTAAAAGATTTACTAGCGTACTCTACTAACACACATTTTTTATCTTACTTTACAGTAGAACCTAATAAAACAAAAATTCGTAAGTACATTGACGACTTTAATGAAATACTTGGAGAAGAAGATGATTACAGCTTATGGATTATCGGCCACCAAGCACAATATTTAGAAGTTCAAGAGATTCCAAAAACAGTTAAAAGATTTAACTCAATAGAAAAACTTATTAATGAACTTGACTAACAAGTTACAATTGAGATATAAAATATATGAAAAGTAAAGTTATAGTTATTGGTTCTGGGTTTTCATCCTTATCAGCTGCATGCTATTTAGCAAAAGATGGTTATGAAGTTAGTATATATGAAAAAAACCATACCGTTGGTGGCAGAGCTAGGCAATTGGCAAAGCAAGGATTTACTTTTGATATGGGCCCTAGTTGGTACTGGATGCCTGACATATTCGATAAATTTTTTGGAGATTTTGATAAAAAAACTTCAGACTATTATCAACTCGACAAACTGAGTCCTGCTTATAAGATATTTTTCGAGGATGATATAATAACTATTGGTGATTGTATGGACAAAATTTGTGAAGAATTTGAGCGTATCGAAAAAGGAAGCGCTGTTCATTTAAAAAAGTTTATCGCACAAGCACAAGACAATTACAACATTGCAATCAACAAAATTGTTCTTAGACCTGGTCTATCTCCATTAGAATTAGTTACTCCTGAAACAATAACTCGAGTAGATCAATTTTTTAAAACGATTAGTTCACAAGTTCGAAAAAAATTTAAAAATTCTAAACTAATATCTACATTAGAATTTCCTGTTTTATTTTTAGGAGCAAAACCTAATAACACACCTTCATTTTACAGTTTTATGAACTTTGCCGATTTCGGCTTAGGAACATGGCACCCCAAAGGTGGTATGTACGAAATTGTTAAGGCAATGAAAAGTTTAGCGATAGAATTAGGAGTTACAATACACACAAGTTCACCTGTAGACAAAATTACAGTTGATGATAAAAAAGTTACAGGTATTATTTGTAACGGTCAAAAAATTAATGCTGATGTAGTTTTGTCTGGTGCCGACTATCACCATTCAGAAACGTTATTAGATAACGAGCATCGCCAATACTCAGAAAGTTTTTGGAATAAGAAAACTTTTGCACCTTCATCTTTATTATTCTATGTTGGGTTTGATAAAAAAATAAAAAATATAGAACATCATAATTTATTTTTTGATACAGATTTTGAGAGACATGCCGAAGAAATTTATGACACACCTAAATGGCCTAAAGATCCTTTATTTTACGCGAATTTCCCATCTGTATCAGACAAGAGCATGGCGCCTGAAAATTGTGAAACAGGTTTTTTCCTTGTTCCTATTGCTACTGATTTGGTAGACACTACTGAGTTAAGAGAAGAATATTTTAATATTATTTTAAAAAGATTTCAAGAAAGAACGAATCAAAATATTGAAAACAATATTATATTTAAAGAGTCCTTTTGTGTAAATGATTTTAAAGAGGAATATAATTCTTACAAAGGAAATGCTTATGGACTCGCAAATACACTTACTCAAACTGCTTTTTTGAGACCTAGATTAAAAAGTAAAAAAGTTTTAAATTTATATTTTACAGGACAATTAACAGTACCTGGCCCTGGTGTTCCTCCGGCATTAATTTCAGGAAAATTAGTATCGGAACTAATAGCAAATAATAAATAACATATGAAGAGTATTTTTGATCTTGTTTCTTATAATTGCAGCAAAGTAGTTACCGAGTCTTACAGTACATCATTCTCATTAGCTACAAAAATGCTTCACACCTCTATTAGAGGAGACATTTATAATATTTATGGTTTTGTACGATTCGCAGATGAAATTGTAGATACGTTTCATGATTATGAAAAAGAGTATTTATTTAATAAATTTGAAGAAGATTTAAATGATGCTATTAAACACAAAATCAGTTTAAACCCTATATTAAACTCTTTTCAGCATACCTACCATAAATATGACATACCTTATGATCTAGTAGCTTCATTTATGAAAAGTATGCGAATGGATTTATATAAAACCGTTTACAAAACTGATGCAGAATATAAAGAATACATTTATGGCTCTGCTGATGTCGTTGGTTTAATGTGCTTAAAAGTATTTGTCAAAGGAGATAAAGAAGCTTACAACAGCTTAAAAACATCTGCAATGTCATTAGGGTCTGCATTTCAAAAAGTAAATTTCTTAAGAGATTTAAAAGATGATTTTGAAGGACTAAATAGAACCTATTTTCCTAACACTAACCTTAATGCTTTAGATGAAACCTCAAAAAAGCGTATAGTTGATGAAATTAATGAAGATTTTAGGCTAGGTTTTGAAGGAATTGAAAAGTTACCTGTAACAGCAAAATTTGGAGTTTATACTGCTTACAAATATTATAAAAAGCTTTTGCAAAAATTACAAAACACACCACCAATGGACATACAAACTGCTCGCATAAGAGTACCTAATTATCAAAAAATAGGCCTTTTAGCGCAGTCATACGTGAATTACAAATTAAATTTAGTTTAAAGAATGAATACACTTATTTGGATCTTTATTTTTTTAGCAACTTTTTGTTTTATGGAGTTTATGGCTTGGTTTAGCCACAAGTATATAATGCATGGTTTTTTATGGAAGTTACATGAAGATCATCATCATAAAGATCATGACTCATGGTTTGAGCGCAATGATGCTTTTTTTACTATTTATGCCGTAGTAAGTATGTCATTTATACTAGCAGGTGCTAAAACTGATTTTTGGTATGGATGGCCAATTGGTTTAGGTATTATGGCTTACGGTGCAGCATATTTTTTAGTTCATGATATATTTATTCATCAGCGCTTTAAATTATTTAGAAATGCTAATAACTGGTATGCAAAAGGGGTAAGAAGAGCTCATAAAATGCACCATAAACACTTAGGAAAAGAACATGGTGAATGCTTTGGAATGTTGTTAGTTCCTTTTAAATATTTTAAAAAATAATATTATCATTTTATTTTTCAGCAATCAAGGTATCTAAAAGCTGTCTAATCATATCGCTGTTCCAGTCTGCAGCTCCTTTTTCTTTAACTACAATAGCACCTGATTTATCGAGTATATATGTGGTAGGTATAGAGCCTGAGGTTAACTCAATTGGTCTTTTACTCTTTTCATAAAATACTGGTAATGAATAATCTTTTTTTACTAAATATGTATCTACATTTTTCTTTTCATCATTTGCAACAAACACAAAAATAACATCATCCTTATAATCATTATATAATGCTTGAAAACTCGGCATTTCAGCAACACATGGTGGGCACCAAGTTGCCCAAAAATTGATTAGCACAACCTTACCTTCGTGAACTTTAAAATTATGTATATCCGATCTTTTATTATCAGATGACAAATGCCAATTATAAGAAGATAATTTGGTCTGATTTGAAGCCTCTAAAACATCTGGTGAAAAAGAAATAATACGGTTTACAAAAACTTTGAAATGAAAACCTACAGGTGTAAACAATAGAACACCAACTGCTATAATAACTACAGCATTTTTAATTTTTTCTTTAGTAAATTTCATTATTCAGACAAAAGTCTATCTACTAAATCGTAAATTTTAGAGTTATCCCAATCAGCAATCCCCTCTTTATAGATAAGAATATTACCTTTTTTATCAATTAAATATGAAGATGGCACTTCTGAATTTGGCACAGCTGTTTTCTCACCTATAAATAAGTAGGTAACTGGAAATGTAAAACCATGCTCTTTTATGAAAGTTTCTACTGGCTCGCGCTCTTCATTTGTTATAATATAAAAATCGACCGTTTCGCCATACGTATCATAAAAATTTTGAATACTTTCTAACTCAGCTTCACATGGCAATACCCATGATGCCCAAAAATTTACAAAAACTACTTTACCTTTAGATTTATTAAAATTGAAAAAATTCCAATTTTCATCTTTTAGTCTCCAATCGTAATCAGTTACCTTATTTCTATCACTTTCATCGGTAACAGATGGACTAAAAGAAAATATTTTATTTAACAAAATTTTACTGTAATCACCTAAAGGAGTTACAAAAAATGAAATTATAAAAGCAAATAATAAAATATTCAATACAATTTTAATGGTGCTTTTCATAAGTAAATAACTTTCTTCAAAACTAAAAAACTCCTGATGAAAATCAGGAGTTTTAGTGAATTAAAATTTAACTTTTTTAACAAAGTAAGAAATTACTTCATTATTATTTAACTAACATTTTCTTTCTTTATAACATTTAATGCGGAACCTTCTCTGTACCAGTCTATTTGAGGCTGGTTATAGGTATGGTTTACTACAATAGCATCCTTACTTCCATCAGCATGAACTAACTCTATAGTAAGTGGTTTATCTGGGCTAAACTCATTAATATCTATAAAGTTAAACGTGTCGTCCTCTTGAACTAGGTCGTAATCACTCTCATTATCGAAAGTTAAACCTAACATACCTTGTTTTTTAAGGTTTGTTTCATGAATTCGAGCAAAAGATTTTACAATTACAGCAGCAACACCTAAATGTCTAGGCTCCATTGCAGCATGCTCTCGAGAAGAACCTTCTCCGTAATTATGATCACCAACTACTACCGATCTAACACCCGCTGCTTTGTAAGCACGAGCTGTATCTGGAACACCACCAAACTCACCTGTTAATTGGTTTTTAACAAAATTAGTTTTTTCACCAAAAGCGTTAACTGCCCCAATTAAACAGTTGTTTGAAATATTATCTAAATGTCCACGAAAACGTAACCATGGGCCTGCCATAGAAATATGATCTGTTGTACATTTGCCAAATGCTTTAATTAGCAATTTAGCTCCCATTAAACTTTCGTCTTTTATAGGCGTAAAAGGCTCTAATAATTGTAATCTTTCTGAATCTGAAGCCACTTTTACAACTACACCAGAACCATCTGCATCAGGTGCTAAGTAACCTGCATCTTCAACAGCAAAACCTTTTGGAGGTAATTCCCATCCTGTTGGCTCATCGAATTTCACTTCTTCTCCGTTTTCATTGATTAAAGTATCTGTCATCGGATTAAAATCCAGACGACCAGATATTGCTATTGCAGCAGTTAATTCAGGAGAAGCTACAAAAGCATGTGTGTTTGGGTTACCATCTGCACGTTTTGCAAAGTTTCTGTTAAAAGAATGTACTATACTGTTTTTAGGAGCATTCTTAGGATCACTATATCTAGCCCATTGACCGATACATGGCCCACATGCATTTGTAAATATTTTAGCATTCAATTTCTCAAATACATTTAAAATACCATCTCTGTCTGCAGTATATCTTACTTGTTCTGAACCAGGATTAATTCCTAATTCCGATTTCATTTTTAATCCTTTATCTAAAGCTTGCTGTGCTATAGATGATGCTCTTGATAAATCTTCATAAGAAGAGTTTGTACAAGAACCTATTAAACCCCATTCTACTGCTAAAGGCCAATCGTTTTTGGTTGCTTTCTCCGTCATATCACTACCAACTTTAGTTGATAAGTCTGGCGTAAAAGGTCCATTTAATAACGGTGTTAATTCTGATAAATTAATTTCTATAACTTCATCAAAATATTGTTCTGGGTTTGCATAAACCTCAGCATCTGCTGTTAAGTGTTCTTTAACTTTATTTGCAGCATCAGCGATATCAGCTCTATCAGTTGCTCTTAAATAACGCTCCATAGACTCGTCATAACCAAAAGTAGAAGTTGTAGCTCCTATTTCAGCTCCCATGTTACAGATAGTACCTTTACCTGTACAAGAAAGATTTTTAGCTCCTTCTCCAAAATATTCAACAATTGCACCTGTACCACCTTTTACAGTAAGAATTTCGGCAACTTTAAGTATTACATCTTTAGGTGCTGTCCAACCAGAAATATTACCAGTTAACTTTACACCTATTAGTTTTGGAAATTTAAGTTCCCAAGCCATACCCGCCATAACATCTACAGCATCAGCACCACCTACTCCTATAGCAACCATACCTAAACCACCAGCATTTACTGTATGAGAATCGGTACCAATCATCATCCCTCCTGGGAATGCATAATTTTCTAATACTACTTGGTGAATGATACCAGCTCCTGGCTTCCAGAAACCAATACCATATTTGTTAGAAACAGATTCTAAGAAATTAAAAACTTCAGCACTTGTGTTATTCGCAGATTTTAAATCTACAGCTGCTCCACTTTTTGCTTGAATCAAGTGATCACAGTGTACTGTAGTTGGCACTGCTACTTTTGGCTTCCCAGCTTGCATAAATTGAAGTAAAGCCATTTGCGCTGTAGCATCTTGACAAGCTATACGGTCTGGAGCAAAATCTACATAGTCTTTACCTCTGGTAAAAACTTTAGACGGACTCCCGTCCCATAAATGAGAATATAATATTTTTTCTGAAAGTGTTAGTGGTTTTCCAACAATCTTACGTGCTTCATCTACACGCTTAGACATATTTGAATACACACCTTTAATCATATCGATATCAAATGCCATAAGATTTATTTAAGTTTATTATTTGCTTGTTTTTTTCACACCACAAGATACAAAATATAGAGGGTACAAAAAACTTGATTTTCCATATATAGAATGATTATAAAAAAGGATTCACATCATTCTAAAACAAGTCCAATATTAAAGAAACAATCCTTTTTAAAAGGACTCTATAGCATAAATAAATGACACAAAAAAAGCCTAAGTCTACGACTCAGGCTTTTCTATAATTTATAGTTATGTAATTACTATTTAACCAATTCTTTTGTTGAAGGTTTAAACTTTGTCAATACAATACCATCTACAGCTGCTTCGTATTCTGCCATAGTAGGTGTTCTACCTAAAATTGTAGATAAAACTACTACTGGAGTAGATGATAATAAAGATTCACCTTTTTTCTCACCAGTATCTTTTACAACTCTTCCTTGGAATAAACGTGTTGATGTAGCCATAACCGTGTCTCCTGGTTCTGCTTTTTCTTGGTTACCCATACATAAGTTACAACCTGGACGCTCTAAATACAACATGTTTTCATATTTAGTACGTGCTAATCCTTTTGGTGCATTATCGTCAAACTCGAAACCTGAATATTTTACTAGAACATCCCAATCTCCTTCTGCTTTTAACTCATCAACAATATTATAAGTTGGAGGAGCAACAACTAAAGGTGCCTTAAATTCAACTTTACCATATTGAGCTTCAACATTCTTTAACATTTGAGCTAATATTTTCATATCACCTTTATGAACCATACAAGAACCTACGAAACCTAAATCAACTTTCTTAACACCTCCATAGTAAGATAATGGTCTAATATTATCATGTGTATAACGTTTAGAAACATCATCGTTATTTACATCTGGATCAGCAATCATTGGTTCTGCTATCTCATCTAGATCGATAATAACTTCTGCATGATATTTAGCATTTGCATCTGGTCTTAAAGATGGCTTCATACCAGTTTTAAGTTCTGTAATTCTAGTTTCCGCTTTATCAACTAAACCTTTAAGTACTCCCTTAGCATTGTCCATTCCTTTATCAATCATGATTTGGATACGACCTTTTGCAATCTCTAAAGACTCAATTAATGTTTCGTCTTCTGAAATACAGATAGAAGCTTTTGCTTTCATCTCTGCTGTCCAATCTGTAAAAGTAAAAGCTTCATCTGCAGTAAGTGTTCCAATGTGCACTTCGATAACACGACCTTGGAATACATTTTCACCACCAAATTGCTTTAACATTTGAGACTGTGTTGCGTGTACCACATCACGGAAATCCATATAAGATTTCATTTGCCCTTTAAAAGTTACTTTTACTGACTCAGGTATTGGCATTGAAGCCTCACCTGTAGCAAGTGCTAATGCAACGGTTCCTGAATCTGCTCCAAAAGCAACACCTTTAGACATTCGTGTATGCGAATCTCCACCAATAATGATGTCCCAGTCTCCAACAGTAATATCGTTTAATACTTTATGAATAACATCCGTCATAGGAAAATATTTTCCTTTTGGATCACGACCAGTAATTAAACCAAAGTCGTTCATAAAACTCATTAATCTTGGAATGTTAGCCTTAGACTTATCATCCCAAACCGATGCTGTATGACAGCCAGATTGATACGCTCCATCAACAATTGGAGATATAACCGTTGCGGCCATCATCTCTAATTCTTGAGAAGTCATTAAACCTGTAGTATCTTGGGAGCCTACGATATTTACTTCTGCACGTACATAAGAACCAGCGTGCAACGTTGCACCTGATGTACCTACTGCATTTCTATTGAATATTTTTTCTACTGCTGTTAAACCCTGACCTTCAATAGTGATTTCCTTTGACGGTGCATATACAGGCACAACATCTACACCTAATACTTTAGAAGCGAAAGTTTGTAATTTTTTACCGAAAACAACTGCGTAGGATCCACCTGCCTTCATGAACTCCATTTTTTGTGGAGTAAATGCTGCTGAGATATCTTTCAATTCTACTTTATCGTGATAAAGTTTTTTCTCTTTGGTATTAATCGTAAGCACCGTACCAGTTGCAACAGAATACATTTGCTTTAAAATTGGTTCACCATCTGCATCGACAATTGTATTGCCATCAGCATCTTTTTGCTTTACCCAGTTTTTAAGATCCAAACCAATACCACCAGTTACACCAACTGTCGTCAAGAAAATTGGAGCAATACCATTGGTACCTGCAATTACTGGCGCAAAATTGATAAATGGGACATATTTACTAAAAGGGACACCAGTCCATAACGCTACGTTATTCACACCAGACATTCTAGAAGAACCAACTCCCATTGTTCCTTTTTCTGCAATTAGCATTACACGCTTATCTGGATGTTGTTCCTTTAGAGCCAATAATTCACTTTGCATGTCTTTGTTATGCTCAAACATACATTGACCATGCAACTCACGATCTGATCTTGAGTGCGCATCACCACCTGGAGATAATAAATCTGTTGAAATATCACCAACACCAGCGATATAAGTAACTACTTGTATTTCTTCTTCAATTTCAGGAAGCTTTGTGAAAAACTCTGCTTTGGCATAGCTTTCTATAATATCTTTCGCAATTGCACTACCGTTATTTAAAGCTTCTTCTAAGCGAGTAGTATCAGCCTCATAAAGGAAAACCTGTGTTTTTAACACCTCAGCGGCTTGTTTTGCCAATGCTACATCAGAACCTAAGGCAACATCTAATAAAACGGCTACCGAAGGCCCACCCTTCATGTGAGATAATTGTTCAAGAGCAAAAGCAGGTGTAATTTCTTTTACCACTAATTCTCCTAGAATTATTTCTTTTAAAAACTTAGCCTTAACGCCAGCTGCACTAGTAGTACCAGGCAAAACGTTATAAATAAAAAAGTTAAGAGAATCTTCTCTGTACTCATTATCTAGGTCTTTAATTTGCTCAATTATTTTACTTAGCAATTCAGCACTATCAATTGGCTGCGGATGAAGTCCTTTTTCTTTTCGTTCTTCTATCTGCTCAAGGTAATCTTTATAAATGCTCATATATTTAGAAAATCTACTTTTAGGTTGTTGCAATCTTACAAAATTACTAAAATATTGAAGCTAAATAAAAGATTTCTGAATTGATTCGATTGAAATTAAGAAAAATTTCAAAAAGAGTATTCAAAAAAACGAATACTACATTTAATTGTACTTTTTTATAAAATATCTCTTACGAAAACGTTTGAATCTATATAGTATTTCTACAATAATTCACGAATTATATCCTCTTCAGATATACCTTCTGCTTCTGCTTTGTAGTTTTTGATAATTCTATGACGTAAAATTCCGATAGAAACTGCTTTTACATCTTCAATATCTGGAGAGTATTTCCCATTAACAATAGCGTGTGCTTTAGCCGCTAAAATTAAATTCTGAGAAGCTCTTGGACCTGCTCCCCAATCTAAATAATTCTTTACATAAGAAGATGCAGAATCTTGATTAGGTCTTGTGCTATGCACTAAATTTACAGCATATTCTACAACATTATCTGGCACAGGTACTCGTCGTATTAATTGCTGTACAGCTACAATTTCTTCAGCATTAAAAAGTGCATTAATCGTCAGCGTTTTATTTGTTGTTGTTGCCTTAACAATCTCAACCTCTTCACTAACTGACGGGTATTTTAATTCAATAGCAAACATAAAACGATCTAGTTGCGCTTCTGGCAAAGGGTAGGTTCCTTCTTGCTCTATTGGGTTTTGAGTTGCCAATACAAAATATGGCGCAGCTAATTGATAATTGTTCCCCGCTACAGTAACTGTTTGTTCTTGCATAGCTTCTAACAATGCAGCTTGCGTTTTTGGCGGTGTTCTATTTATTTCATCAGCTAAAACAATGTTCGAAAAAATAGGACCTTTTATGAACTTAAAATTTCTGTCCTTATCTAAAATTTCACTACCTAATATATCACTAGGCATTAAATCTGGTGTAAACTGAATTCTTTTAAAGTTTAATCCTAACGTTTTTGAAATGGTGTTTACCATTAATGTTTTAGCTAAACCAGGTACACCTATCAATAAAGAGTGACCACCGGTATAAATTGATAGCAATATTTGATTTACAACAACATCTTGGCCAATAATTACTTTGGCTATTTCCTTTTTTAAGGCTACGTGTTTTTCTACAAGATTATGTACTGCTGTAACATCTGACATTTACTATTCTTTTACCCATTTATTTTCAAAACTACAATCTCTATTTGATGCATTTACACTCACATATGTTTCATCTATGTGTTCTTTCATCCATTTAGTCATTGTATCTATTTGCTTTTGAGACAAAGCTAACTCTTGTATTTTTAAATAATCTTTAGAAAAATCAGCAACATGCTCATCATATCTATTTGTTATTTTCATGATCTTATAACTCGTTCCTGATCTTGGATCTTCTTCTAATATAGGTTGAGAAATTTCATTGTCTTTTAAATTTCTTATTTGATTATAAAAAGTAGGATCCATACTCGTTAACTCAAAACGTGAACTATAATCTGCTGGATTTCTTAATTGTCCACCATCAAATTTTGTTTCTTTTTGATCTGAAAAGTTTAAAGCTGCTTGTCCGAACGTAAATTTAGATGATATAATACTTTCACGAATAGAATCTAATTCTTTTTTTGCCTCATCTAAAGAACTTTCTGGAACTTTAGGTACCATTAAAATATGACGAACCTCTCTATCTTGACCTAAAATTTTATCTACAGTTAATATATGAAAACCAAATTCAGTCTCAAAAGGCTCTGATACTTGACCTTCTTGCATACTAAAAGCTGCATCTTTAAATTCTTTTACGAAACCTGATTTTTTATTTATCTTATATAAACCACCGTTTTGTTTAGAGCCAGGATCTTCACTATTTAATATTGCTTTTATAGAAAAACTAGAACCTCTTTCTAGAACATCTTCACGTATTCTATTTAAACGATCTATTACTTTTTGCTTCTCTTCTTCTGGAGCCTCTGGTTTTTTAACAATTTGTGCAATTTCTAACTCAGCACCAAATACTGGACGTTGATCTTCTGGTATTTTATTAAAAAACTGACGAACTTCTTCCGGTGTAATTTCTATTTCGCTTACGATTTTCTGCTTCATACGGTCAGATAATAATCTAAGCTTATTAATTTTATATAACTCTTCTCTGAAACTAGCTTCGTCTGGTTTTTTATAAAACGCTAACACCTTTTCGATAGAACCTACTTTAGATACTAATTGTTCAATTTGACCATCGCTAGTCGCATTTACCTCATCATCAGATACAAGAATACTATCTTGTACTGCCTGGTGAGCATACAAACGATCTTCCATCAACTTACCTAAAAGGCCACATCTTGAAACATCTTCTTCTGATACACCTTGATTTCTTAAATCTATTAATGTCTTATCTATATCAGATTCTAATATTAAATATTCACCTACAACAGCAGCAACACCATCAATTTTAATTTTCTTAAATGTATTTATTGAGTCAGGAACCATTGCCACATCAGCTACTTGAGACGTATCTACAACCGTTTCGTCTACCATAGTATCTTGCGCACTTGCAAAACCAATAGTTAATAATGATGTAAGTATTGTAATTGTGTTTTTAACCTTATTCATAGACTTCAAATTCTTTGTCTTTAATTGCATCATCGATAATCTCAGTTTCTAATTTTCTGATATGCTCTAAACGCCTTCTATTTAATAGTACTTGCTTGATTGTTGGCTTAACAAATGACAATGGAGATGTCTCATTAACGCCCAACACGTCAGTAACTTTTGCCAAATATACCCCTAATGAATCCTGTAATTCAAAAAATTGTGATTTTTTTAAGTACCTATCCTCATTTTCAAATGTTAGGGGAGGAATTTCATTTACAATCCTAGAAGCCTTAACCCAAAGAGAATCATTAAAATTTAATTTTTTAAATTGTATACCTATAGAATCTAAAAAACGCTCATCTTTAGTATTAAATCTATCTAAACTTTTTTGAACATTATCTTTATTTAAAAATTGCTTTGGAAGCTCAATAAAACGAAGTCTAACAATTTTTTCTTTTAACCTGAAATTCTGTTTTTCTCGTTCGTAAAAACTAGCTAGTTCAGCATCTGAAATTATAGTGTCTTGAGATTGACTCACTAAAGCCTCCTTATAAGCTCTTGTATATAAATCTGTCTTATAATTTTCTATAAGCTGATTAAATTCACTTAACTGCTCTTGCGGTAAGTTTATTTTTGATTTTGATAATAGCAACTGCTTAGTTGCCCAATTATTAATGTAATTGGTAACAAATGCCGCACTATCCTCTTTTGAAACATTATTCTTTAATAAATCTTGAATATCTTCTTTATATAAATAAGATTCACCAACACGAGCCAAAGGGGCCTTGTCTTCCTCTTTTTTAAAAAAAGAATCACAAGAAAATAAGCTAGAGAAGAATATTAAAAGCGTTACTACGCCAAATATTTTAGAAATTATACACTTAGATGACTGCATCTTGCAAAAATAATAAATAACGGACGTTGTGCAAGTTCCTAATTTTAATCAAAAATCAACTATTTTTAACGTTCTATTATAATTATCACGGTTTATAGTGATAAAAACGAAACTTCTAAATTATAATTTTACCAAATGAGTAATCGAAAAATTAAATTAATATGGGATTTCAGAGGCCCTGCCGCTGCAAAAACCGCAGAACACCATGAAATTCATTTAAAAGAATTTATTGAACTTGAAAAACTAGACCTTAACATTACCGGGCATTCTTCATTAAATGACATGTATAGTATTGCATTTTTAGTTGTTAACGAAGTTGAAATGCTAAAAGTAAGAGACGCTTTAAAACCTCATAGAGGCGAAGTTTATGAAGGCTAACAAGCAAAAACATAACATGAAGCAATTTATCGCACTATTTCTATCAGCCATTTGTTTTCTATCTTGCAAAAAAGAAATAGATACCACTCCGCCTCTTAAGAAAGCTTTAAACTCTACTTCTCCCAACATAAAAAGAGTTATAGATAGTTTAGAACAGCATGAAGTACAAATAAAATTCACTCAAATAGATCGTAAAAACGATAGTATAGTTTTTACAGATTACTCATTTCAATCTGATTCAAACAACTATTTCTACCCAGCAAGTAGTGTTAAACTACCCGTTGCCATTTTAGCATTAGAAAAACTAAACTCTATTCAAAACTTTGATCGTAATACTACTTTTTATGTAGAAGGAGATACAATTGAAACAACTATGGCAATTGAAATTGCTAAAATATTCGCCATTAGTGACAATAAAGCGTATAATAGATTATTTGAATTTTTAGGACAAGATGAAATAAATACCCGTTTGAAAAACAAAGGGATTGAGAATGTTAGAATCTCTCATAGAATAGCAACACTTAATGCTGATGAGATTACTACTAAACCATTAATTTTTTATTTAAACGACAGCACAACTACTTATTTAAAAAAAATAATTAACACCCCACTACAATCTTTAAAGCTTAATCAAATAAAAAAGGGGGATGCACATATAGATGAAGATGATGAACTTTTAAACGAACCTTTTGATTTTAGTTTAAAAAATTATTATTCCATTAATGCGCAACATCAAGTTTTAAAAAGAATATTATTTCCTGAAAAATTCTCAAATCAAGAAAGATTTAATATTACAGAAAAACAAAGAGAATTTATTTTAAACGCTATACAGAGCTTACCTAAAGATTTAGGATATACTAGCGATGAATATTACGATAGCTATGCAAAATTTTTTATGTTTGGGGATTCTAAAAAGCCAATACCTGCTAATATTAAAATATATAATAAAATTGGTTATGCTTATGGCACACTAACCGATTGCGCTTACATTAAGGATATTGACAATAATATTGAATTTCTACTAACAGCGACCATATTGGTAAACAAAAACCATACTTTTAACGATGATAATTACGAGTACGATGTTGTTGGCATTCCTTTTATGGCTGAATTAGGAAGAGAACTCTATACCTCTGAGTTAGAACGCAAAAAATAAACAAACCAGACAATCTAATTATAACTTTTTCAGTTATAGTTTTCCAAACCAACATTATGGACAACAACCAAGACTACATAAAAAGTTTAGAAGAAAAGCTAGATATACTCTTAACCAAACAAGAAGGTTTTGCAAAAGAACTAATGAGTCTTTACAAACAGATTGAAAATCTCAAAAAAGGTGATATTAGCTTACAAACTCCTAAACAGGAAGAAATAAAACTAGTTAAAGAAAAAGTAACACCAATAGAGCTTGTTCCTGAAAAAATAGTTGAAGATATAAATACAATAGCTCCAAAACCAATTGAAACGCCTAAAACACAGGCTAGACCTACTATTAAAAACATAACTAAGCCTAAAGGAAAATCTAACATTGAAAAGTTTATTGGCGAAAACTTAATTAATAAAATAGGTATTTTAATTACCGTTATAGGTGTTGTTATAGGTGCTAAATATAGTATTGAAAATAATTTGATTAGCCCATTAACCCGCATCGTTTTAGGGTATATTTTTGGTTTAACATTATTAGGTTTCGGAATAAAATTAAAAGTCAAATATTTAAATTATAGTGCTGTATTAGTTAGTGGTGCTATTGCCATTCTTTACTTTATCACTTTTGCAGGTTATAGTTTATATGGCCTTTTCCCACAATTAATGGCATTTGGACTAATGCTATTACTCACCGTATTTACAATTGTAGCTGCACTAAATTACAACAAGCAAATTATAGCACACATAGGACTTGTTGGTGCTTATGCAGTACCTTTTTTACTAAGTAATAATTCTGGAGACGTTTTTTCACTTTTCTGTTATGTAGCTATAATTAACATCGGAATATTAATCGTTTCTATAAAAAAGTATTGGAAACCTCTTTATTATTCATCATTTACATTTACTTGGTTAATATACACGGCATGGTTGTTTATAAAATATAGAGATGAAAAGTTTGCTATTGCATTTGGTTTTTTAAGCCTCTTTTTTTTAATTTTCTATATTACATTTATCAGCTATAAATTAATAAAGAAAGAACAGTTTAACGCAGGTGATGTTGTAATCTTATTCCTAAACTCTTTTGTTTATTACGGGTTGGGGTTTTACATACTTTCTGATCACCAAACAGGAAAAGAACTTTTAGGCGTCTTTACCTTAGCCAATGCTGTTACACATTTTGTAATGGCGACAGTTATTTTTAAACAAAAATTAGCAGACAAAAAACTATTCTATTTAATTACAGCACTGGTTCTTACATTTATTACAATTACAATTCCCGTACAATTAGATGGTAGCTGGGTTACCGTTTTATGGGCAACTGAAGCTGCAATTCTATACTGGTTTGGAGTTACCAAAAACATATCTATTTACAAAAAACTATCTTACATACTAACATCTTTAGCCTTTGTTAGCCTTATTGAAGATTGGAATTACAATTACGATACCTATATAAAAGGTGATTTAGAAAGTAGAATAACTCCTCTTTTAAACATTAACTTCTTAAGCTCTTTAATTGTTATTGTTTCTTTTGGCTTCATGCTTTGGTTAACTGTTTCAAAAAAATATAAAACAGAAACTAGTAATTTAAAAATTAATAAGATTATCTCAGTATGTTTATCTATACTACTACTTATTGTAACTTATTGTGCTTTTTATATTGAAATATCAAGTTATTGGAGTCAATTATTTGAAGACTCTATAATCTCCTTTACCGATTCAGATTCTTATGTTTCTAATACATATAATTACAATTTAATCGATTTCAAATATCTTTGGCTTTTTAATTACACGGTTTTATTTTTCACAATCTTATCATTCATCAATATTAGAATTATAAAAAACAGATCTCTTGGTCTTTCAAACTTGATAAGCAACTTAGTAGTCGTTTTTGGTTTTCTATGCGTTGGTTTATATACCATAAGCGAACTTAGAGGCAATTACCTGTTAGAAAGTTCATCTGAATACTATCAAATTGGAAAATTTAATATCATTGTCCGTTATATATCACTTGCTTTGTTAGGTTTACTTATCTACCTATCGCAACTATATACCAAGCAAAAGTTTATGAAAGTAGGCCTAAAAGTTTCTTTTGAAATTATAACACATACTGCTACTATATGGGTACTTAGTAGTGAACTCTTACATTGGATGGACCTAGCAGGCATGTCTGGCTCATACAAAATGAACTTAAGCATTTTATGGGGTGCATATTCATTGTTTTTAATAAGTATAGGTATTTGGAAACAGAAAAAACATCTTAGAATTGCAGGTATATCGCTTTTCGGGGTTACTCTGGTAAAACTTTTCTTTTATGACATTGCTGACTTAGATACAATCTCAAAAATTATTGTACTCGTATCTTTAGGCTTATTATTATTGGTAATTTCTTTTCTTTATAACAAATACACTAAACAGATTGAAAATGATTCAAAAAGCGAATAATATAGTAGTGATTTTTCTATTATTCAGCACTTTTTTAAGTGCTCAAATAGATCAGTACAACTACAAACGCGAAATACATGACATTACAGAAAAATGGCACAGTATACCGTTACCTAATGATATTTTTGAAAAGACAAGAAACGACTTATCTGATATTAGAATATTTGGAGTATCAAAAAAAGACACCACGGAAGCTCCTTATATTTTAAATATAAAGAACAGTAATGTCGAAAATGTTTTTGTCGACTTTAAACCTTTAAACTCAAGTCACAATAACAATGGGTACTACTATTCTTATGAAATTACGAATAAGGAAGTTATTAATGAAATTGAATTAAATTTTGACACTACAAATTTTGAGTACACAATTACCCTAGAAGCTAGCCAAAACCAAAAAGAATGGTTTATATTAAAAGAAAACTACCGAATTTTATCTATTAAAAATGAGTATACCAACTATAGTTTTACGACTCTTAAGTTCGAAAATTCTTCATATAAATATTACAGAGTACGAATTAATACTAAAAAGGATCCGAAATTAAAAGGTGCCAGAATTTATAAGAATCAAAAAACTTTGGCTAATTATATTTCTCATGACATTAAAAATATAGAAAGTAACTTTAGTAATAAAATATCTACAATTACTGTAGATTTAGAAAAAGCAGTACCCATAAGTTATATACAGCTAGCTATAGACAACACTAACGACTATTACCGACCTATTCAAATACTATATGCGAATGATAGTGTGCAAACAGAAAAAGGTTTGAAATACAATTATAGAATTTTAAACTCTGGAGTTTTGAGCTCATTAGAAAGCAATGAATTTAGGTTTAGTTCAATAAAAACTAAGAAATTTAAAATAATTATTGATCAGCAAGACAACGAACCAATTGAAGTTTCAAATATCAACATAAAAGGCTTCCAACACGAGCTAATTACGAGATTCACTAAGACTGCAACCTATTATTTAGTTTACGGAAAAAACTTAAGCAATAAACCAAATTATGATATTAGCTCAATACCTAATTCCATACCAAAAAACAACCCTATAGTATCTTTAGATAAGGAAATAGCAATTACCAAAATTGATAAAGAACAAACAAAGCCACTTTTTGAAAACAAAAAATGGCTTTGGGGTATTATGTTAGTAATTATCGCTGTAATTACATGGTTTACTATTGGTATGATCAAAAAAAGCTAAGCTATAGCAGGGTCACCGTATAAATCGAAATCTGCGGCTTCTGTAATTTTTATATTAACGAAGTCGCCAACTTTTAGATAGTGTTTTGACGCATCAATTAAAACTTCATTATCTACATCTGGAGAATCAAACTCTGTTCTTCCGATAAAATGCTGTCCTTCTTTTCTATCGATAATACAACGTAAAGTTTGACCTATTTTTTCTTGATTTAACTCCCATGAAATTTGAGATTGTATCTCCATAATTTCAGAAGCCCTCTGTTGTTTTACTTCTTCAGGAACATCATCAACTAAAGAAAATGCATGTGTATTTTCTTCATGACTATAAGTAAAACAACCTAAACGCTCAAAACGCATTTCTTCTACCCAAGCTTTTAAGGTTTGATAATCTTCTTCTGTTTCTCCTGGATAACCAACAATTAAGGTTGTTCTAATCGCCATTTCTGGTACCGCAGCTCTAAACTCTTGTAATAATTTAGTTGTTTTTACCTGCGTAGTTCCTCTTCGCATACTTTTAAGTATACTATCTGAAATATGTTGCAAAGGAATATCTAAATAGTTACAAACCTTAGGCTCATTTCTCATTACCTCTAAAACATCCATCGGAAAACCTGTAGGGAAAGCATAATGCAAACGAATCCAATCGATACCATCTACTTTTACAAGTTCTTTTAAAAGCTCTGCTAAATTTCTTTTCTTATAAATATCTAACCCATAATATGTTAAATCTTGAGCTATTAATATCAATTCTTTTACACCTTTAGCTGCTAATTTTTCAGCCTCGATAACTAAATTTTCAATAGGTGTACTTTTATGTTTCCCTCTCATTAAAGGAATAGCACAAAAAGAACAAGGTCTATCACATCCTTCTGCTATCTTTAAATATGCATAATTTTTAGGTGTAGTAGTTAAACGTTCACCGATTAACTCATGCTTATAATCTGCACCTAATGCCTTTAAAAGATTCGGCAACTCAGTAGTACCAAAATATTCATCTACATTTGGTATTTCCTTTTGAAGATCTGGTTTATAACGCTCACTTAAGCAACCTGTTACAAAAACCTTATCAACAACACCTTCTTCTTTCTTCTGAACAAAATCTAATATAGTATTAACACTTTCTTCTTTAGCGTTAGCTATAAAACCACAAGTATTTATTACAACTATATTACCTTCTCCTTCATGAACAACTTCTTTGTTGTTCGCCTTTAATTGCCCCATTAGCACTTCAGAATCATATACATTCTTAGAGCAACCAAGGGTAACTACATTTATTTTATTCTTTTTAAGTGTTTTTGTGCGCATATCTTTAAATAATGTGCAAAAGTACAACAAGCAAAAAAGACCTCGCTTATTTATATCATTTTTATTTACAGAACGTTATAATTTTATAAATAGTAATTCCCAGAAACAAGAGGAGCTACTGAGGTATATATCTTTGCTTTACTTAGATCTGATACTAAATTATGGATAAAAACTAAATATTAATCTATATAACCAGATGGCATCTTTCTAATTTTTGTAGCCATTTCAAAAGCTGAGCCTAAGCCTAATAATTTATCTTCTTCGTATTGTTTTGCTATAAATGTTAAGCTTATTGGTTCTCCTGTAGTTTTATACCCCATAGGCACCGTCAATGCTGGGTATTTTGCAACAGCTGCATAACCTGCATGATAATTATTAATACTCAATATTGCATCTAAATTATTTACATCCATTACCTCATCAAAATAAGATCGACTGATAATTTCCAAATCTTTAATTATTTTTTCTAATTGTTCTGCTGTTGTAGTATCAACAACCATACCCTCAAACAAAGCTTGTCCGTATGGTATTCTCGTAATCGAATCTAAATTATTAAACTCAATAACATCTTGAATGGATGTAACTTTAACAGCATCTTTATCTTTTGAATTTGCCTTAATGTAACCTGGTAAATCATTTTTCATATCTATATTTAAAATACTCAAAAAACCAGGTAGATTTACTTGTTCAGGAGTAAACGCTACTACAATACCACCAGAAGATTTAATTTTCTCTATAGTTAAAGCATAAATACTATCTGTTTCAATCAAATTTTTGAATGCACCAAATCGTATACCATTTAACGAAGCGTTATTCATAACAGCATCTATATAGTTTTTATCAGTCGGTACCGATTTACTATCCGTTAAATCATGACCCATCATCGCTGATAATAAAATAGCATTATCAACAACATTTTTCGTCATAGGACCAGGTGTATCTAACGTGCCTGAAATAGGCACTATTCCCGATCTACTTAACAAGCCAATAGTAGGCTTTAACCCTACAACGGAATTTTGACTTGAAGGAGATAAAATAGAACCTGATGTTTCTGTTCCTACAGCAGCCACAGCATAGTTCGCTGCTATTGAAGTTCCACTACCCGCACTAGAACCACCTGTTTCAAAAACTTTACGCCCATAAGGGTTTAAAGTTTGACCACCCACAGCACTATAGCCAACTGGGCATCCTGAACACAAAAAATATGCCCATTCACTTAAATTTACCTTTCCTAAAATTAGAGCCCCATTACTTTTTAATTGTTCTACTATAAATGCGTCATCGGTTTTATTACCAATCAATGCTATAGCACCGGCTGTAGTGTTCATTCCATAAGTATCTATATTATCTTTTAATAAAATAGGCATACCATATATAGGGTGTCGCTTAATTGATTCTGATTTTTTAAATTCTAAATCTAAAGCCCTTGCTTCTTCAATAACATTTTCATTTAAAGCTAGAATAGTATTTAATGTTGTAGAATTATTAAGTTCATATTTATATATTCTGTATAAATAAAAAAGAGTTAATTCTTCATAACTCAAATCACCATTAGTTATATAAGATTGAATTGTTGGAATATCTTTTTCTAAAATATAATCTTTCCATTTTAAATAATCTTTTTCTTTTATTTCTGAAACCTCATTATATAGTGGTAAAAACACTTCGTTTTTATCTAAAATTTTAGATTGAACAAGTTTAAATTGCATTCTCTCAATTTCATGATTTTTATTACCAGCAACCTCTAATGAATCGTTATAAGGTTCCCAAATAACTTTCTCTTCTTTTACATGAGAATTATTTTTGCATGAAAAAATTAAAGTTAACATTCCTAAAATAAGAAGTTTATTCATAATATATTTTTTCCTTTAAAAATACAGAATAATAACAAACTACTTAAGCTCACTAAACGAAAAAGCCCTGTAAAAATCTTAACTGATCTTTACAGGGCTTTAAAAAATATTTTATTCTTATTTATTACTAAAAAAAGAATCTACAAACTCATGTTTATTAAATACTTGAAGATCTTCAATACCTTCACCTACACCTATATACTTAACAGGAATTTTAAATTGGTCAGAAATACCAATTACAACCCCTCCTTTTGCCGTACCATCTAATTTAGTAACAGCTAAAGCAGTAACATTTGTAGCTTTTGTAAATTGCTTTGCTTGCTCAAATGCATTTTGACCAGTAGAACCGTCTAAAACTAAGAGCACATCATTAGGTGTATCAGGTACAACCTTTTGCATTACCCTACTAACTTTAGAAAGCTCATTCATTAAGTTAATTTTATTATGCAACCTACCTGCTGTATCTATAATAACAACATCAGCATCTTGTGTAACTGCAGAACTAAGAGTGTCAAAAGCTACCGAAGCAGGGTCGCTACCCATTTGTTGCTTTACAATAGGGACATCAACTCTATCAGCCCAAATTTGTAATTGATCTATAGCTGCCGCTCTAAAGGTGTCACCAGCACCTAAAACTACTTTTAAACCTTTTTTCTTAAACTGATATGCTAACTTACCTATAGTAGTAGTTTTACCTACTCCATTAACCCCTACAACCATTATTACATATGGCTTTTTATTTTTAGGAATGGTAAACTCTACATCTTCGCCTGAGTTAGTTTCAGAAAGTAGTCTTGCTATTTCTTCTCTTAAAATAAGATTTAACTCATCAGTACCAACATATTTATCTTTAGCTACACGAGCCTCAATACCTTGAATAATTTTAAGAGTTGTATTTACTCCAACATCAGAACTAACTAAAATTTCTTCTAAATTATCTAAAACATCATCATCTACCTTAGATTTTCCAGCAACGGCTTTACTAAGTTTTCCAAAAAAAGACGATTTAGTTTTCTCCAAACCTTTATCTAAGGTTTCTTTCTTTTTAGAAGAAAAAATATTTTTAAATAAACTCATAATAATTAAAAATTCTTTATCAAATATATGAAATGAGCAGAAGAATAAACTGAAATTAAAAAGTAATTATTAATAAGACGCATAGCAAGGTTAAAAAACTACATATATAAAATAAAAAAGGCTACTCTCTTACGAAAGTAGCCTTATACCAATAAATTGGATATATTATTTTTTGTTCAACCAATCACTAACCTCTTCAGGATTCATAACTGACTCGCTAAATGTATAAGCACCTGATTTAGGAGACTTAATCATTTTTATAGCTTTAGTTAATCTTTTTGAGCTGGTTTGTAAACTTGCTACTGTTTTCTTTGCCATAACTTGTCTTTTTTATCTTTGCTAAGAGCAAAAATTATTTAATTTCTTTATGAACAGTCATTCTTTTTAAAATTGGATTAAATTTCTTAATCTCAATTCTATCAGGAGTGTTCTTTTTGTTTTTCGTTGTAATGTATCTTGAAGTACCAGGCTGTCCTGATTCTTTATGCTCCGTACATTCCAATATCACTTGGATTCTATTGCCTTTCTTAGCCATTTTACTAGATTTTTTTTCGGATTACTTAATTAATCCATTAGCTTTAGCTTCTTTCAAAACTGCAGAAATCCCTTTTTTATTGATAGATTTCAACGCCCTTGCAGATACTTTTAAAGTAACCCAACGGTCTTCTTCAGGGATGTAGAAACGTTTTTTGGAAAGATTCACATCGAATCTTCTCCTTGTTTTGTTAATGGAAAATGATACGTTATTTCCAAACATAGCTCTTTTTCCAGTAATTTCGCAAACTTTTGACATATCGCTAGGATTTGTTATTTTTAAACAGGCTGCAAATTTAAATCTTTTTTTTCGGACGTACAAACTTCTTTTTTAGAAATTTAAAATTTCTTTACGAAGCATCTCAAAAGCCTTATTTACAGACTTTTGCACAACACGCTTTCTGTGCACTCCCATCATATATTTAACAGAAATGACATTTTTGGGTGTTGCAATGGCAATAAATACTGTTCCGACCTCCTTATTTGAATCTCCTTTTGACGGTCCTGCATTACCTGTTGTAGCTATAGAAAAATCAGTTTTTAGCAATTTTCGAACATTTACAGCCATCGCTTCTGCAACTTGTGCGCTTACAACAGAATAAGCATCAACCACCTCTTCAGGCACTTTCAACACATTTATTTTTGTTTCTGTCGCATAAGAAACCACACTTCCTTTAAAATATAAAGATGCTCCTGGTATTCCTGTTATACGTTCTGCAATCATTCCTCCTGTAAAACTTTCAGCAGTAGACAATGTTTTTCCTTTCTGAGTTAAAAGCTTTGCCACCACTTCTTCAATAGACTCATCGTCTTCCTCGCCTACAATTACATCTTTTATAATTGCATAGAGTTTTTTAGATTCTTCAGAAATTACACTTTCAACAATTTCTCTAGATTTCCCTATTGTACTCAACCGCAAACGAACACTACCTAAACTGGGTAAATACGCCAATTTAAGAGATTCAGGAAGGTTCTCTTCCCAATCTTCAATACGTTCAGCTAAAGCACTCTCCCCTATTCCATAAGTCACAATTGTTTTATGAAGTATAAAAGGCCTATCAAATTCTTTTATAATTTTAGGAACTACTTTATCTGTAATCAAAGCTTTCATCTCAAACGGCACCCCTGGCAATGACACAAACACTTTTCCGTTTGATTTTATCCACATTCCTGGAGCAGTACCATTTTCATTATGCAGAACCTTTGCTTTTGAAGGCACTAATGACTGATTGATATTAACCTGAGATATCGGTTTTAATAAGTGCTTTTTGAAAATATCTTCAACATGCTTTAAAACATCTTTATTCTGAACAAGCTCATCATTAAAGTATTTACAAAGTGTATGTTTTGTTATATCATCTTTTGTCGGACCTAAGCCACCAGTTAATATAATAACATCTACTCTGGACTCTGCATCTGATAAAGCTTTAAGTATATGAGCTTTATCATCTTGTATAGAAGTTATCTGATAAACAGAAACCCCTATTTTATTTAGCTCTTTAGCTATAAAAACGGAGTTTGTATCTACAATTTGGCCTATAAGAATTTCATCGCCAATAGTAATTATTTCAGCAAGCATTATAATTCAAAGTCTTTTTTTAACTCAGAAACCACTTGATAAATATCTTTTTTTAAGATTGGAAATATCTTATCAATCTCTTCACCAGAGTTGCCTTTTTTACCCAAGCTTTCAATCTCAAAAGCAGCAGCACGAGTTTGCTCCATTCCTAACAAATCTACATTAGGTTTTATCTTATGAGCCAATTGATAAATAGATTCATAATTTTTTTGATTTATAGCAACTTCTAGTTCTTTTAAATCTAAAGGAACTTCTTCAAGGAATACAGAAACTACAGATTGAATAAACTCATTATCACCATCCGCCAACTCATTAATTTTATCCAGACTATATATCATTTCCTATTTAATATTCAAATTAAACAACTCTTCACCTTCTATTGTACCTGAAAGATAATCATTAGTTTCTATTTTACCAACACCAGATGGTGTGCCTGTAAAAATTATATCTCCTTTTTTTAATGTAAAAAAAGTACTTACATAAGCTATTATTTCATCTATCTTCCAAAGCATCAGACTAGTATTACCGGTCTGTACAGTTTTGTTATTTTTTAAAAGACAGAAGTTTATATCATCAATATTTTTAAAATTTGTTTTAGGAAGCCACTTTCCAACAACAGTTGCCCCATCAAACCCCTTTGCTTTTTCCCAAGGCAAACCTTTTTCTTTTAATTTTTGCTGAAGGTCTCTAGCTGTAAAGTCAATACCCAATCCAATTTCATCATAATAGTTTTTTGCAAATTCAGGCTCAATATGTTTTCCTACTTTTTTAATTTTAACCAAAACTTCAACTTCGTAATGAACATCATTCGAAAATTCTGGAATATAAAAATCCTGTTCTTTTGGCAAAACCGATGAGTCTGGTTTTATGAAAACAACAGGCTCCTCAGGTCTTTCATTTTGCAATTCTTCAATATGTGCGGTATAATTTCTTCCTATACAAATTATCTTCATAAAAGCATCTTTATTTTATTTTTTCGACAACTTTAAACTCATAGCTGGTATAAAGTTTTTAGATTTATCTTTAGATTTTACAACGAAATCTGTCCATTTACCCATACCATACACCATTACTTTATAGTTTTGATTTTTGGTATACATGCCTCCAAAAGTTGGAGCGAACCTATCTTCAACCACCACTTTGTTTGTTATATTATGTTTTTCCGAATTCTTATACCAGTTATGGGGTACAAAAAGCCATTCTAAACCTACATAAACTCCTTGTTGTGACATTTTCAAACCTAAACTAGTTAAGTCTATAGAAGCGTAATCTTTACCTTTTTCAGTTTCTAGTATAATACTCTTATATAAAATATCATTAGTAGGTTGTTTTGTTTTAGGATCTACATTATACAACCTAATTCTAAATTTTGCTGACTCTCTTTTGAATTTCGGATTCTTTTGAAAAAAAATAGTGACTTTCTCAACATACTTTTTTTGTGAACCTATGTTTGGAAAATACATAGCCAGAACCCAAGGCGTAGAAGATGATGAAAAACCACTTGTAACACTATAACTACTTATAGGGTTTAAAACATCTGAATCACCTAAGGTTTGCGAAACCACGACTTCATTCAACTCAAAAGATTCTGGTATTAAATTTATCTTTTTAGTTTTAAAAATTTGCTGAGCATCCACAACTGTATCTTTATAACCTAAAGAAGAAATATGTACTTGTTTTTCTAAAAAACTAGAAGGTAAATCCATAAAAAAATGACCCTCTTCATCTGAAGATGTTCCTTTAAGAGTATTTAAGAAGCTTAAATTAACAAATGGGATTGTTTCTTTAGATTTACTATCATAAACAATGCCGTCAAAATAAATTTCTTGAGCATTTAAAGGCCCTACTATTATAAGTAAAAAGATAAGGATACGCATTATCCTAACTTGTTATTTAATTTACTCAACTTTATTTGAGTTAAAATCTTTTTTGTGTACAATGGAAAATCTGCATTTAAAATCCAACTAAAATAACCTGGCTCTTTTGCCAAAACATCGTGTACTTTTTTTCCTTTATGTTTTCCAAAAGAAAAAACCTCTTCATCATCCTCGTCATAAATAATAAAACCTGCAAAATCAACAGTTCTTTTATGAGATGAAAATTCTGCTAATTTTTTTACATTATTTTCTAAGTCTGGGTATCTATCTAACTGCGATAATAGAACTTCATAAGTAGCATTGGTATCAGCTTCTGCACTATGAGCATCAGTTAAATTTTTATCGCAATAAAATTTATAAGCAGCACTTAAAGTTCTTTTTTCCATTTTATGAAAAATAGTCTGCACATCTACAGAAACTGTATTTTTCATATCAAAATCTACCTCAGCTCTTAGCATTTCTTCTGCCAACAAGGGTATATCAAAACGATCAGAATTAAAACCTCCTAAATCACAATCCTTTATCATTGAGTAAATTTCTTTCGAAAGCTCTTTAAAGGTAGGCTCATTTGCTACTTTTTCATTTGTAATACCATGAACTAAAATTACCTCTTCAGGAATTATCATTTCTGGATTTACAAGCCAAGTTTTACTTTCTTTATTTCCGTTAGGGTGTATTTTAAGAATTGCAATTTCTACTATTCTATCTTTCGCTACATTAATACCTGTTGTTTCTAAATCAAAAAAACAAATTGAGCGGGTTAATTTTAACTGCATTATATATAAGAATTTTAACAAAGATACTGCTTTCAACAAAAAGCAAAAATTGAATATATTTTATTCTTATTATAAAATCTAAAATTGTAATTATTTATAATATTTTCGACCAAATTTTTAAATAATCAATAATTTTAAAAATGAAAATCAAATCAATTTTAATAGCCATACTACTTTTGTTTTCTTATCAAATATCAGTTGCTCAATGGACTAAAGGAAAAAACAATGCTTTTTTAAAAGTAGCTGCTTGGAATTTAAACTATGATCAACATTACACCAATTCTGGAGACATTAAAGATAACAGTGAAAAAAGTTATTTTAACCTTAGTATTTATGGTGAATATGGTATAACTAAAAAGATAGACGCACTTACATACATTCCTTTTTTTGCTAGTAACAAACAGATAAAACTTAACAATAATGAAACTTTAAATTCTATCGGAGATATTGATATCGGTTTTCGTTATGGAATTTTAAAGAAGGACAACTGGGCACTTTCTACCACTTTAAAATTTGGCTTACCTACAGGGGTAAATAATGCTGGTAGCGATAGTAGCTTCAATACAGGTGATGGAGAATTCAACCAATTACTAACTACTGAACTAGGCTACTCATCTTCATTTAACAATACACCGTACTATTCTAAAGCCTATATTGGTATAAATAATAGAACTAATAATTTTTCTGATGAATTTAGAACTGGTTTGGAATTTGGAGTTTTATTATTTAATTCAAAGTTTTGGGGAATAGCTAAGTTGAACAATGTAACCTCTTTAAATAATAATCCTATAGCCAACAACACCACAAATCAAGGTAATATTTTCGGAAACAATGTTCAATATACAAGTTTTGGTTTTGAAGGTGCTTATAAAGTAACTAATAAAATTGGCATCTCATTAGGTGTAGATTCTGCTTTTAATGCTAAAAACATCGCGGCAGCACCATCTATAAATAGCGGTGTATTTTTTGAATTAAAATAAAAAAAGGCTTTAGAAATTAACCTAAAGCCTTTTTAATATTATTTTGAAAATTTAGATCTCTCTATTTACATCCCAAGCTTCTAAATAATCGGCTACTGCTTTTACAAACATACCACCAAGAGCTCCATTCACTACTCTATGATCGTAGCTATGCGATAAAAACATTTTACTTCGAATACCAATAAAGTCTCCTTCAGGAGTTTCTATAACCGAAGGTACTTTTCGAATAGCACCTAATGCCAAAATTGCTACTTGTGGTTGGTTAATAATCGGAGTACCAAACACACTACCAAATGTACCAACATTAGTTACTGTATATGTACCATCTTTAATCTCATCTGGCTTTAATTTATTCTCGCGACTTCTTGATGCAAGATCATTAACGGCTTTTGCCATACCAACTAAATTTAATTGATCTGCATTTTTAATTACAGGTACAATCAAATTACCATCGGGTAATGCTGCTGCCATACCTATATTAATATTCTTCTTTTTAATGATAGAATCTCCACTAACTGCAATATTAATCATTGGATACTTCTTTAAAGCTACTGCAACAGCTTCCATAAAAATCGGAGTAAAGGTTAACTTTTCTCCTTCTCTTTTTTCGAAAGAAGTCTTTACTTTATTTCTCCAGTTTACGAGATTAGTAACATCAACCTCTATAAAACTTTGAACATGAGCTGATGTCGAAAGACTATCTACCATATATTGTGAAATAAGTTTCCCCATTCTACTCATCGGGATTACCTCATCTCCATTAGCTGTAACTTCTGCTTTAACAACTTCTTTTTTAGGTTGTTTATTTTCTTCTTGAGCTACTTTATGTATTGCTTGTTGAGAATCTACAACTGACACCTTCTCAACTTCTTTTGTAGTTGTTTCTTTAGTCGAAACTCCTTTATTGGCTACATAATCTAGAATATCTGTTTTAGTCACTCTACCTTCTTTTCCTGTTCCTGAAATGTTATCAAGTTCAGACAAAGAAACACCTTCTTCTTTAGCTATATTTTTAACTAATGGAGAATAGAAACGATCTGTAGCGCTATAATCATTTGTTGAAGCCGCCGTTGCACTTACAGCTTCTTTAACATCATCAATACTCTTTTCAATTTCTTGTGCCTCAGAAGTACTATTTTCAGAAGTTGTACTCAACTTTTCACTTGAGATTTCTTCTACCCCTTCAATTTCAATGATAGCAACTGTTTGACCTACAGAAATAACATCATCTATATTAAAAAGTTTCTCTAACAGAACACCTTCTACCTCACTAGGAACTTCAGAATCTACCTTATCAGTAGCGATTTCAAAAACAGCTTCATCCATTTCAATGGTATCACCAACTTCTTTCAACCAAGTTGTTAATGTTGCCTCTGCAACACTCTCTCCCATTTGCGGTAATTTCAATTCAAACTTTGACATATTATCAATTACTATACTTATTTATAATACTTTTTTGCGAAAATAATAAAAAAATCAACTTTTTACTGTATTTATTTTAACTAATTTTAAGTTGCCTTCATCGAGTTCTCGAACGGAATTCTGTTTAAGATACTTCGCCCTAAGGTAACCTCATCTGCATATTCAAGCTCATCACCAACAGCAATACCTCTAGCTATTGTGGATGTTTTTATTGACTCACCTTCTAATTGTTTAAAAATGTAAAAGTTAGTTGTATCACCTTCCATTGTTGAGCTTAAAGCAAAAATTAATTCATTTACTTTACCATTTTTAACTTTGTTAACTAAAGACATAATTGTTAAATCTTGTGGCCCTACACATTCCATTGGGGAAATTTTACCTCCAAGAACATGGTATAGCCCTTTAAATTGACCCGTATTTTCAATTGCCATTACATCTCTTATGTCTTCAACAACACAAACTATAGTTTCATTTCTTTTCGGATTTGCACAAATTTCACAGATAGCTACATCTGATATGTTATGGCAACTAGAGCAAAATTTTATTTGTGTCCTTAAATTTTCAAGCGATTGAGATAATCTGCTTGTTTGTTCTTCTGGTTGCTTTAACAAATGCAAAGCCAATCGTAATGCTGTTCGTTTACCAATACCTGGCAACTGAGAGATTTCGTAGACTGCATTTTCTAATAATTTAGAAGAGAATTCCATAGCTTCAAAATTACAATTTTAAACGTTTTTATTATTAATATTAACAAAATAAGGGTGTAAATTTTAACATACTAAAACTTAGCTCCGGAGACTATTAAACTTTTTAAAACACCAACTTCATCAACAATAGAAGATCCTGCCGCTTTTAAATAATCATTAGAAAAAAGACACCCTGCATCCGAACTATCAAATTGCCGCATCAATTTTTCTTCTTCAAAGTAGCTTTTATATGTTTGTTCTGAAGCTAAATCATCAATATCGTTTGAAATGATGTTTGATATTTCTTTCTCAAAAGCATAAATTAAAAAATCATTATCAAAATAATAAACATTTTCCTTTTTTATTGTTGAGTAGTTTGCTTCAAAAACCATCTTAACAATTTCCCCTTTTTTATTATATGTTTTAAGAGTGGCATTATTAGACGAAAAGTTTTCTATTTCATAATTATTTACAGCATCCCAATCCCTTGTCGTATCTATTTTTTCAATTTTAACATTAATTTTCTTTAGAGAAGAATCTAAATGTAAGTTTTGACTTAATAAAAAATTAAAACTAATCAATGTAATTATAAAAAAAATAGCCTTCATATACATTAAAATTGATCTGTAGCTAGCAAAACAAGTGTACATGCTACTTCTACCTGTATACCCTTATCCTCTAATAACTTATAAAATTCTGGGTTTTCCGTGCCTGGGTTAAAAATTACTCTTTCTGGTTTCAAATTAATAATTCTTTCATAAAAATCAACTTGCCTTTTTGAATTTAAATATAAAGTTACAGTGTGTATATTTTGAAAATCATTAAAATTGGTTTTAATTTGTATACCATGGATTGTTCCTGTTTTTAAACCAAAAGCATCTGTATTGATAGATTTTTCTACAAGTCGTTTTACGGCTTTGTTACTGTATCTTTCTGGTTTTAATGAAGCTCCAATTACTAAAGTTTTTTGCATTTTGTATATTAACGTGTTAAATAATGTTAACAGTCGTAACTTTTAAGATTAAATTACGTCTATTACAGAAGAAGATATTTTGAATTTGTCGTTAATGCTGTATTTTTATAGTTAATGGTTAGTGTTTAGTGCACATTAATGATGATAGAAACCCCAATGGAAACATTGGGGTTTTGTTTTTTTATTACCACTTAATTATAACACTACCCCAAGTAAAGCCACTACCAAAAGCGGCTAATACAACCAAGTCACCTTCTTTTACTTTACCTTGCTCCCAAGCCTCTGTTAAAGCTATTGGAATAGATGCTGCTGTTGTGTTACCGTATTTCATTATATTATTAAAGACCTGATCGTCTCCTAAGCCAAATTTCTTTTGAATGAATTGAGATATACGAAGGTTTGCCTGATGTGGTACTAACATATCAATATCTGTAGGTTGTAAATTATTAGCTCCAAGACCTTCCATAATTACCTCACTAAAACGAACCACTGCATTTTTAAAAACAAATTGACCATTCATATACGGAAAGTAGGATTCATCATTAGGGTCATTATCTGCCATAATATCGGTAACCCATCTGTTACCCATACCTGGTGCAAGTAAAGAAAGTTCTTCTGCATGCTGCCCTTCTGAGTGTAAATGTGTTGATAAAATACCTTTTGATGTATCTTCTTCTCTACTTAAAATAGCAGCTCCTGCTCCATCTCCAAAAATTACAGAAACACCTCTACCTCTAGTCGTCATATCTAAACCATGTGAATGCAACTCTGAACCTATAACTAGGACATTTTTATACATACCACTTTTTATATATTGATCGGCTACAGAAATACCATAAACAAAACCAGAACATTGATTTCTGACATCTAAAGCCCCGACAGTTTTGATACCTAAATCTCTCTGAACAGAAACTCCTGGTCCAGGAAAATAATAATCAGGACTTAAAGTTGCAAAAACTATAAAATCAATATCATCTTTATCTATACCTGCTCGTTCA
The DNA here is from genome assembly GCF_019021925.1 of Cellulophaga sp. HaHaR_3_176. NCBI lineage: Bacteria > Pseudomonadati > Bacteroidota > Flavobacteriia > Flavobacteriales > Flavobacteriaceae > Cellulophaga > Cellulophaga sp. HaHaR_3_176. Next base: position 471,876 of record NZ_CP058990.1, on the reverse strand, counting down.
ATAGCTACTTTTGCAGCTTTAACACCCATAGAGGTTGTTGTATCACCATCTCCTTTTATTACGTGCCTTCTTTCTTTTATACCAGTACGCTCTTGAATCCACTCATCATTAGTGTCCATTATTTTTGACAAATCATCATTTGTCACTATATTTTCAGGAACGTAATATCCTAATCCTATAATTTTTGAATTATACATATATCTTATATCAAATTATAATTGAATCGTTGTAAAGCAACAAATTAATTGAAATATTATGATGCAATTTAAGCATTATTATAGAATGTTATAATATATGCCTACCAATGTAAATTACAGACTTTTTACAACATATAAAAGCCAAAAACATTTGTTACAATATTTCTGGCTTAATCTATTAATATTAAACAAGCTATAATTAGTTTAAAAACTGCCTAAAACTATTTACCTCAACTTTAGCTTTTAAATCATGTAAAAGATTAAATAGTCCGAAAAAAGTCCTGTTCATATATAAAAAGTGCTTAGACCCTCTATTTCCATTCATTTTTTTAATCTGATCATCTTTTGTGTATCGTTGGCTTAAATCTGCAATACGTGTCCAAAAATCATCTGATCCGAAGTCAAAAAAATCGTCATTAAATGGAGCGGTAAATAGTGTCAACATTTCTTTAAATAATTCCTTAAAAAATTTTAACTCAAAAGGAGAATCTGATATTGTCAAAATCTCTAATTCGTAAAGTTTTTTCATGAACTCATCATCGTTTTCTAGTACTTCTTTTTTTGCTAACTCAAAATAAGGAATATAAAATTCATCTGGAATCTCTTTAACACATCCAAAATCAATAGCTATTAACTTATTATTTGTACTTATCAAAAAATTACCTGGGTGTGGGTCAGCATGAACTTTTCTTAAACCATGAATTTGAAACATGTAAAAATCCCATAATGCTTGACCTAATTTATTACCTGTAGCATCACTAAAATCAGTTTTAGCAAACTCACTTAAATGTAAGCCATTCACCCAATCCATGGTAATAATACGTTCACTAGATAGTTCTGGATAATATTTTGGAAATTCCATATTAGGAATAACAGCACATGCATTCGTTATTTCTTGACTTTGTTTCATTTCAAGAATATAATTAGTTTCCTCTACTAGTTTGTTTTCAACCTCCTTAAAGTATTTATCAGAATCTTTACCTTGTAAATTAAACATTTTAATGGCGATAGGTTTCACTATCGCTAAATCACTAGAAATACTTTCTGCCACACCAGGGTATTGAATTTTAACGGCTAATTTTTTTCCATTCTTAGTAGCCTTGTGTACTTGACCAATACTTGCTGCATTTACTGAATCTTTTTGAAAAGTATCAAAAATTTCTTCTGGATATTCACCTAAATATTTTTTAAATGTTTTTCGAACCAGTGGTGCCGAAAGTGGTGGAACAGAAAACTGAGACAGTGAAAATTTTTCAACATAAGCAGAAGGTAAAATATTTTTTTCCATGCTTAACATTTGAGCCACTTTTAGTGCACTACCTTTTAAGCTTTTAAGTCCATCATATATATCACCTGCATTATCTTCATTTAACTCATCTTTTGTAAGCTCAGGATTTACTAATTTTTTACTATAATATTTCACATAGTTACCACCAATCTTCACGCCTGTTTTCACCAGCTTACTAGCTCTTTCTATTTTACCTGTTGGTATTCTATCTAATGTTTTCATGATGTGCTATTTAAATAAATTAAAACATGCTTAAGCCATATTTTCTTTGTATAAAAACTTTCCGAAATCTAACAGACTTTCCAACGGGGTATTATCAAAAAGATCGAACACTGTGTTTACCGATTTTTCGATAGCAACATCTGTTTTTTCGAAACTAGGACTAGAATCATTCATCCAAAATTTTAAAAGAAATAGAAACTGGATCCATGCACCTTCTGAAAATATTTTAGGATTTTTCTTTGTGATTTTTAAATTCTTATCTGCATTTGCTCCTTCAATTAATTCTGTAGCAAATGATTTTACGTCATCTCGTAAATCTTTTAACTGACTTAAATTCTTGAGCATGTTTTTATCTTCTTTCAATGCAAAGAGTACGTAACTCCTATTCATTGTCAACAACTCAAAAATGGTAAAGTAAAAGGTTAGCATTTTATCTTTATTTGTAAAAGCTGCGTATTCTTCATTTTTATGCATAACATGTATCGCATTTACATAAAACTTACTCCAAACTGCTTTTTGAATACCCTCTATTGAACCAAAAAAAGAATAAAACTCTTCTTCTTTAATTTTATTTGTCTTGCAAAACTTATAAATCGATTTTGGAACTTTCTCTTCTTCCAAAACATAATCCATATACATTGCTATAATAGAATTATCGTCTAGTTTTTTCTTTGTTTGTGATTTTGTAGCCATAAGATCTAATTTTTAAAGTTTACAAATAAGGTAACTACTTATAAAGTTAAGTTTATTTTAATCAAAAAACGTGTTCCGGGGGAGGTAACACGTTTTTCTTAAATAACCTAACCGATAAATTGATTAAGGAACAAAAATCTTTTTCATAGCAAATTGGTTCCGCATCAATTACACTACAAATATACGTAATTTTGTTTAACAATTACGTGATTTAATTAAACAAAATAAATTACTGTAATTTTCATGTATGCCATTATAAGTTTAACTAGGTATTAGCTGACTTACAATAGGCGTGTTTGTGTCACTTTGTCACATACTGTTATAATGGTATTTTTTTTGACTGTTATTAAAGTATATTAATAAATAAATTTTAAACTACATATGGCAACAGGTAAGATTAATGTATCCGTTGATAATATATTTCCTTTAATAAAGAAATTTTTATACAGCGATCACGAAATTTTTTTAAGAGAATTGATTTCTAATGCCACAGATGCAACTTTAAAATTAAAGCACCTTACTTCTATTGGTGAAGCATCTGTAGAATACGGAAATCCGGTTATTGAAATCAAAATTGATAAAGAGGGTAAAAAAATCCACATTATCGATCAAGGTTTAGGTATGACCGAAGATGAAGTAAAAAAATATATAAACGAAGTTGCTTTTTCTGGAGCAGAAGAGTTTTTAGATAAATACAAAGACTCTGCTAAAGATTCTGGTATTATTGGCCACTTTGGTTTAGGTTTTTATTCTGCATTTATGGTTGCAGAAAAAGTAGAAATTATTACTAAAAGCTTTAAAGATGAGCCTGCAGTACATTGGTCTTGTGATGGGTCGCCTAATTTCGAATTAGAAGCTTCTGACAAAACTGATAGAGGAACTGAAATAGTTCTTCACGTAGCAGAAGATTCTACTGAATTTTTAGAAGATAGTAGAATCAGTGAACTTTTAACGAAGTATAATAAGTTTATGCCAGTTCCAATTAAATTCGGAACTAAAACAGAGACACTTCCTAAGCCAGAAGGTGCTAAAGAAGAAGATGCTGCTCCTACTCAAGAAGTTGATAATATCATTAACAACCCTAACCCTGCTTGGACAAAACAACCTGCAGATTTAGAAACTGAAGATTATCAAAATTTCTATAGAGAATTGTATCCAATGCAATTTGAAGAGCCGTTATTTAATATTCACTTAAATGTTGATTATCCTTTTAATCTAACAGGTATTTTATACTTCCCAAGGTTAACAAATGATTTAAACGGTCAGAAAGATAGAATTCAATTATACCAAAATCAGGTATATGTTACAGATAATGTAGAAGGTATTGTTCCTGAATTTTTAATGATGCTTCGTGGTGTTGTTGATTCTCCAGATATTCCTTTAAATGTTTCTCGTTCGTATTTACAAGCTGATGGTGCTGTTAAAAAAATATCATCTTACATTACTAGAAAAGTAGCTGATAAGCTTTCGTCTTTATTCAAAAATAACAGAGAAGATTTTGAAGCAAAATGGAATGATATTAAAATAGTTATCGAGTACGGTATGCTTTCTGAAGATAAGTTCTTCGAAAAAGCAGATAAATTTGCACTGTACCCAACGGTAGATGGTAAATTTTTCACTTTTGAAGAATTACAAGAAAAACTAAAAGCTAACCAAACTGATAAAGATGGTAAGTTAGTTATTCTTTATGCTTCTGATAAAGATACTCAACATAGTTACACTGAAGCTGCAAAGGCTAAAGGATATGAAGTATTGTTATTAGATTCTCCAATAATTTCTCACCTAATGCAGAAATTAGAGACTTCTAAAGAAAATATTTCTTTTACACGTGTTGATGCTGATCATATTGAAAACTTAATTAAGAAAGATGAAGAGCAGATTTCTAAACTTTCTGAAGAAGAAAAAGAAACACTTAAAAAAGAATTAGAAGAAACAATTGCTAACAAATCGTACACTATTCAATTAGAAGCAATGGATAGTTCTGCTTCTCCCTTTATTATTACTGAGCCAGAATTCATGCGTAGAATGAAAGAGATGCAGCAAACCGGTGGCGGTGGCGGAATGTTCGGAATGGGTAATATGCCAGAAATGTATAACCTTATTGTGAATACTAATAGCGAATTGGTTTCTGAAATTTTAAGTACTAAAACTGCTAAGAAAAAAGAAAGATTAATAAATCAATCTTTAGATTTAGCTCGTTTATCTAAAGGACTATTAAAAGGTGAAGAACTTACAAACTTCATTAAGCGTAGTTACGAGATGGTAAAATAATTTTTACAACTATAAAAAAAGCCGCTTCATTTATTTGAAGCGGCTTTTTTGTTTTAGAGTTAGTATCTTTCTACATAAAATAAACTTTTATGCCCTACCCTTTTCACCTATACCTAATGGCTGCCATGTATATTTTTGCAGGTATCATGCATTTTATAAAACCTAAGGCGTATCTGCGAATTATGCCTAGGTACTTACCTAATCATAAGCTGCTAGTTACTTTAAGTGGCTTTGCTGAAGTTTTATTAGGCATTGGCTTGTGTTTTTCTGTTACTAAAAATATTTCTATATATGGAATAATTGCTATGCTTTTAGCATTTTTATCAGTACATTTTTATATGCTTTCTGGTAAAAAAGAAGGAGCAGGTATACCTAAATGGGTTTTAATTTTAAGACTTCCATTACAATTTGGTTTAATGTATTGGGCCTATTGGTATTTACAATTTTAGTTCTTTTTATAAGCTTAATTAATTCTAAGTTTTTACTTTTAAGAAATGAAAGTAATATCAACTAACCTAGGAGAGCCAACTATTATACAATGGAACGGTAAAGAGGAACAAACTGGAATATATAAATATCCGACTTCAGCAGCAATTAAACTTTTAAATGAAGACGTTGCAAACGATACTGTTATTGACAGAATACACCATGGTGGTATTAATAAAGCTTGTTATTTATATTCAGCAGATCAATACCCATATTGGAAAGAGTTATACCCTGATTTAAAATGGAATTGGGGAATGTTTGGTGAAAATTTAACAATTGAAGGTCTTGATGAATCTAAAATAAGAATTGGAGATATTTATAAAATAGGAAATGCTTTAGTTCAAATTACCCAACCTAGAGAACCTTGTTACAAATTAGGTATCAGGTTTAATGATATGAAAATCTTAAAACAATTTGTAGAACATAATAACCCTGGTACTTACGTAAAAATTTTAGAAACTAGCACCGTCAAAATTGGTGATGAAATGACCCTTGTTTCTCAATCAAAAAACAGCTTAACTATTAATCAATACTATGAGTTTTTGTTTGCAAAAATAAAAGATCCCAAGGTTATTAAATTAATACTTAATAATGAAGGAGTACCTGAAAAGAAAAAAATAAAGCTGCTGAATTCACTAAAAATTAAATAGTATGAAAAATATTTTTATTATAACAATATGCCTTATTAGTTTTTACTCTTGTAAAGAAGAAGTTAAAAAAGAAGATGCTATTACTTCTAAAAATAAAGATTTTGATACACTATTAAATGATTATTACGAAGAAAGTTTAAAACTATATCCTTTAAACGCAACTTCGCAAGGAGATAGTAGGTATAACGATTTACTACCAAATAGCCTAAGTGATGATTTTAAGGCTATGGAAAATACTTTTTATTCAAAGTATAAAAAAAATGCTTTAGCTCTTAAAAACAGAACATTATCTGAAAGTCAGAAAATGAGTAAAGACATTTTGATTTGGGAATGTGACAGAAATTTAGAACGGTTAACTTTTAAAGAAGATTTAACACCACTAAACCAAATGTGGACTTTGCAATTAATGATGGGACAACTAGCAAGTGGAGTCAGTTCTCAACCATTTAAAACAGTTGCCGATTATAACAATTGGTTAAAAAGAATAGATGCCTATTTAATTTGGTTATCAGCTACAAAAACAAAAATGCAAGAAGGTATTGCTAACAAACACGTACTACCAAAATCATTAATTGTAAAAATAATACCACAACTTAAAGAAATGACAACTCCTGTCATTAAAAATCATCTTTTCTTTAGTCCTATTAAAAACTTCCCTGACAGTTTTACTATAGAAGAAAAAGAAGATCTTACTCTTGCTTTTAAAACCATAATCAAAAATAAGGTTATACCTACCTATCAAAATATTTTCGATTTTATGAGTACCGAATATATAGCTGCTGGTAGAAATTCTAGCGGAATTGATAGCATCCCAAATGGTAAAGAATATTACAATTATTCTATAAAATTATATACCACTACTGATATGACAGCTGATGAAATTCATCAACTTGGTTTAAATGAAGTGGAGCGTATTTCATCTGAAATGAAAAAAATTAAAGATAAAGTAGGTTTTGAAGGTAGTTTAAATGCCTTTTTTGATCATGTAAGAAACAAAAAAGATTTAATGCCTTTTACTAAGCCAGAACAGGTAATTGAAAACTTTAATACCATTCATAAAAAAATGAAACCACAGGTAGATAAGCTTTTCGGAAAACAACCAAAAACACCTTTTGAGGTTCGTAGAACTGAAGCTTTTAGAGAAGCATCTGCTAGTGCAGAATACAACTCAGGTTCTATAGACGGGACTAGACCAGGTGTTTTTTATACCCCTATACCTGATGTAAAAAAATATAATATCTATTCTGATGAAGATTTATTTTTACATGAAGCAATACCTGGGCATCATTTTCAAATTTCATTAACTCAAGAAAATGAACGCTTGCCTAAATTTAGAAAAACACTTTGGTATAGCGCTTATGGAGAAGGTTGGGCTTTGTATACCGAATCTCTAGGTGAAGAATTAGGTCTATATACTGATCCGTATCAATATTTTGGGATGTTAGGTGCCGAAATGCACAGAGCTGTTCGTTTGGTTGTTGATACTGGCTTACATGCAAAAGGTTGGACTCGTGAAAAGGCAATTGCTTATTCATTAGATAACGAAGCAGAATCAGAAGCAAGTATTACATCAGAAATTGAACGCTATATGGCTAACCCCGGCCAAGCTTTATCTTATAAAATAGGGCAACTTAAAATAAAAGAGCTTAGAAATAAAGCTGAAAAAGAATTAGGTGACGCTTTCAATATTAAGGAATTTCATAACCAAATTTTAGAAACTGGCTGCATACCTTTAGCTTTTTTAGAGAAAAAAATAGATAAATGGATTGCTGATAATAAGTAATTCATAAGCATAAAAAAAGGGGAAGCATAAATGCATCCCCCTTTTGGTTAAAATCAACTCAACTTAACTTAAAACCAATACTGTATTATATACTTATATTTTCTGAATATTTTTCACTTCCGTCTTTAACTGATATAGTATACTGACCTTTATGAGCCCCTGTAAAGTTTATTGCTTTTTCTACAATTAAACTATCACTTACAACCTCAGTAAATAATAATCTACTGCTAGAATCGTAAACCTTAATAACTACATCACTCTTATCTACGTTTAAAAGATTTACATAAACTAAACCATTTTTCTTTCTAAAAACAGCTTTAACTTTTTCATCTTTATTAAGTATAGTCATCTCGTTAGATGCTAATAAAATTTGGTAAGTAATTGCTTTTACAGAGTTATCTACTTTAAAAGTATATACACCACTTGTCAATTTACTTAAATCAAACTTTTTACGAACTCCTGTAGATGATAACGCATTATCAGAATAGATAATATTATTTTCGCTATCTATAAGTTGGATCTTTGTATTTTCAGATGTTACATCTAATTCAAAAATTAAGCTCTTCTCTGCATTTTCTCCTGCAACATAAATTTTTGGCTCACTGTTGGCACTTGCTATTAAAGTATTGAACATCAACGCTGCCATTACTGTAATTTTTAGAACTGTTTTCATAATTTTTCTTTTTTAGGGGTTTCTAAATTATTTACATGGCAAAGGTAGAGGGTAAGTTCAAGGTAAAGTAGTCCGTATTTCTCCAATTTCTATGGTATTTTACCATTTACATACTAACTACATCTACTTAACGTTAAAATAACATATCTTTTAGGTAACTTTGCATCATATTAAGGAAATAGGCATAGTTCTCAAATCTTTAAAATTTTAGAAGATGATTATACAAAAACCTACATTTGAAGTTATAGCGCCAGACTTTGGACACTCATTTACATACCAAAAATTTGATGAGAATAGAATAAACAATAATAACGTGTGGCATTACCACCCCGAGTTAGAATTAGTTTATATCAACGGAGGTTCTGGTAAAAGACAAATTGGGAGTCACGTATCTTATTATTCTGATGGTGACCTTATATTAATAGGTTCTAATTTACCGCATTGTGGTTTTACAGATAATTTAACAGGAAATAAAAGTGAAACCGTAGTACAAATGAAACTAGATTTTTTGGGTAATGATTTTTTTAATATTCCAGAAATGAAAAAAGTGCAAAATATATTTGAAATTTGTACAGGTGGTATTGCTTTTTCAGGAAGTACAAAAAAGAAAATCGGAGAGAAAATAGAGATACTAGAGTATCAAACTGATTTTCAAAGACTATTATCAATATTAAATATACTAAATGAGCTTGGTAACTCTACAGAATTTAAGCTATTGAATGCCGAAGGTTTTTCTATGGAGGCTTCTATGAAAGATAATGATAGAATAAATTTGGTATTTAATTTTGTGAAAACAAATTTTAAAGAAGAAATTACTCTTGAAGAAATAGCAGATATGGTAAGTATGACAGTGCCGTCTTTTTGCAGATATTTTAAAAAAATCACTAAAAAAACTTTTGTACAGTTTGTTAACGAATATCGTTTAGTACATGCTTCAAAATTATTAGCTGAAAAGCCAATGAGTATTACAGATGTTTGTTTTGAAAGCGGATTCAATAATTTTTCTCACTTTAACAAAACCTTTAAAGCTTTTACAGGCCAGAACCCATCTGAATATAGAAATCAATTAAAATCTATTTTGCAGTAATGACTTCTCTTTTTTCTGAAGAAACTAATTTTCATTTACCAGATAGTGACATAATATATGTTCCCAACTTCTTTTCTAAGAATGAGGCTTCTAACTATTTTAAGGTTTTAAGAAAAACTATACATTGGCAACATGATAAAATTAAGGTTTTTGGCAAAACATACGACCAACCTAGATTAACAGCTCTGTATGCCAATAACACCAAGCCTTACTCCTATTCTAACATTACCATGCAACCTAATATATTTACAGAAAATTTAGTAGCTATTAAAGATAAGGTTGAAAAAAAAGTAAAAGTAGAATTTACTAGTTGCTTATTGAATCTTTATAGAAATGGAAAAGATAGTAACGGTTGGCATGCAGATAATGAAAAGGAACTGGGAATTAACCCAATTATAGCTTCGGTAACTTTTGGTCAAGAGCGTTTTTTTCATTTAAAACACAGAACTAATAAAGATTTAAAATTAAAAATTTTACTAGAACATGGTAGTTTGCTTATAATGAAAGGAGCTACACAACACAATTGGTTGCACCAAATACCAAAAACGGCCAAACCTATTCAAGAAAGAATAAATTTGACCTTTAGAGTTATTCAGTAAATTTTATTTAAAAACCTCATTAAGCACTTTAGCTAAACGTAGTCCGCCTTTTTGTAATTGCTTTTCTACAAGTGACCAATATTTATAACTGTATTTATAACTTAGCTTTTCTCCAACCTCAACAGAACCATAAATATCGTTTGCTAAAATTTTTGATTCTTCTACCCAGTCTAAAACATTGCCTTCTTGAATTTTTTTTGTTTCTGTTTTAGATAGTACTGGTAGGTTATTCGCAATTTCAGTATAACTCATTCCATAATCATCAATCATATTACTATCCCAAACTCTATGCAAGTTTGTACCTCTACCAAACCATTGCAACTGAATATCGTTACCACCTTTATCTTCTGCTTTACCAACATGCATTGGTTGGTGCAGGTCTCCTAATAAATGAACTAAGAATTTTAAATAAAACTGTTTGTCTGCCTCTGTACTGTTATCATCTTTAATAATTTCAATACATTTTTGTATTCCAACAACAATATCACCATTTGGGCTAGGCTCTACTTCAGTATATTTTTTATCTGCAGGAAAATTCACATAATGCCAAGCACTAAATTCTTTATAAGATCTATCTGATTTAATATCATCTGCAAAAGTAGAAACAAATGCTAAGCTTTGACCATCTAAAAGTTTTTCTATGGCTTTTTTAGCTTTTCTAGTTAAGTGTCTTTGAGCAACTTCGCCTGTAGTTCTATGACCCGTTTTTGACCAATCGGCATCATTACTAAATGCAAACTGAATCGAAAGAGTTAATAATAAAATGGTAATTTTCTTCATCTGATTATAATTTATGTAACCTTTGTCAAAAATAAAGAATACAACTTAAATCTGTTGTTAAGACGTATATAGATTTAGATATAATTTTTACTTTAAAAACAACCACTTTGATTCTAAAAAAAATAAAATCGCCAGTTATTAGATATGGTATAGTCGCTATTTTGACTTTAATTATCTGCTTCTTACTTTTTATTACCAGTATTTATAGTGGTCTGTGGGGTAATATTCCGAATTCAAAAGAACTATCTAATTTAGAGTACCAAAAAGCAAGTGAGGTATATAGTACTGATAGCACGTTAATTGGTAAATATTATTTATTTGATAGGCAACCTATTACTTTTAATGAGTTTCCTGAAAACTTGCTAGATGCCTTAATTGCTATTGAAGATGAGCGTTTTTATGAACATTCAGGTATTGACTTTACTAGTTTGTTTCGAGTGGGCGTAAAAACAGTTCTTATGCAAGATAAAAGCTCTGGAGGTGGTAGTACACTAACACAACAACTTGCTAAAAACCTATACCCAAGAAAAGATAGAGTGAAATCGAATATTGTTGTCGATAAAATTAAAGAAATGATAATAGCATCTAGGTTAGAGGGTGCATACTCAAAAGAAGACATTTTATACCATTATTTAAATACAGTTAGTTTTGGTGATAATACTTTCGGAATTGAAAGTGCATCTCTCAAATTTTTCAATAAAAAAGCTAAAAATTTAAAGACTGAAGAAGCTGCTGTTTTAGTTGGCATGTTAAAAGCTACTTATGGTTATAACCCAAGAGTACATCCTGAAAATAGCTTAAAGCGCAGAAACTTGGTATTACAATCTATGGTTAAAAATAATTTTTTAGATGAAAATAAAAAAGATAGCCTTGCTGCAACTCCTTTAAAATTAGATTATAAAGATTTTAATTATAATGATGGTCTAGCTCCATACTTTAGAGAAGAAGTAAGAAAACAACTTACTAAATGGACAAAGGAGCAAAAAGAAAGCGGAAATGAATATAACATTTATACCTCTGGTCTTAAAATTTATACTACGTTAGATTATAACATGCAAGTATTAGCCGAACAGGCAATGGTTGAACATTTATCTGATTTGCAAGAAAGCTTTGAAAAAAGTTATGGCAAAAACCCACCATGGAAAACCAATAAAAAACTTATTTCTAAAGTATTGAAGAAAACACTTTCTTATAAAAAACTAAAGACATCAGGCTTATCAGATACCGAAGTTTTAGATTCTTTAAATAAAAAAAGAACGATGACATTAGTAGACTGGAAAGGCGAAGAAAGCAAAGAGGCTAACATTACGGATAGTATACAACATTACATGAAGTTTTTGAATACAGGCTCTATTGGTATTGACCCAAATTCTGGTGAGGTTAAAACTTGGATTGGTGGAATCAATTTTAAATATTACAAATACGATCATATTTCACAAAGTAAAAGGCAGGTTGGCTCTACCTTTAAACCTATTGTATATACTGCTGCATTAGAAAACGGAATAGCACCTTGTACTTATTTTTCGGCAGAAGAAGTTGAATATAAAAATTTAAAAGGGTGGTCACCTAGTAATTCTGGTTCTAAAGATGAAGCCTACTTGAATTATTCAATGGAGCAAGCACTTAGTAATAGTGTAAATACTGTAGCCGTAAAAGTACTTGAACAAGTTGGTGTTCTAAATGTAATTAACCAAGCTACAAAAATGGGTATAACAGAAAAACTTCCTAAAGAACCATCTTTAGCCCTAGGAACAGGAGAAATTAAAATTAATGAACTTGCAGGTGCTTATGCTTCCTTTGTTAATAAAGGAAAACCCGTTGAGGCTTTTTTAATCAAAAAAATTGCAAATAACAAGGACTCTATTTTAAAAGTTTTTGAACCTAAAATAGCTAAAAAAGAAGCTTTTTCGATTGAAACAAGGCAATTAATGGTAGAAATGATGAAATCTACTATTAATTCAGGAACAGCCTCACGTATTCGAAATAGTTACAATTTAAAAAATGATATTGCAGGTAAAACAGGTACTACACAAAATAATAAAGATGCGTGGTTTGTTGGTATTACTCCTAAATTAGTTCATGTAACTTGGGTTGGTTTAGATAACCACGAACTTGGTTTTAGCAATACTAATCTAGGACAAGGTGCCAATGCCGCTCTACCTATGTTTGCTCTTTTGTTGCAAAAACTAAATAAAGACAGTAGTTTTAACGGTATTACAAAAGCAAAGTTTGAAACACCTTCTTCTGAAGTATTAGATAAATTAGATTGTGACCCTGTTAAAAGAGATGGATTTTTAAAACGCTTATTTAAAAACCCAAACAAAAAAAAGACCAGAGAATTTAATGAGAATTAGCATGAAAGAATACAAAATAATAAAACAAAAGTTTAAATTTTTGAAAGATTCAGATACTGATTTTGAAAAAACGATTAACGACCATGCTAAACAAGGCTGGATTGTTTTAAATACTGTATTCAATTCAAGCACTGGTGCTTTAAAAGTTATTTTAGAACGAGAAAAATAATTACTCTTATTACGTATTGATTTAATCAAATTAAAAAAGTCAGTTACCTTAGCATAAAATTATTTTTATAAAAACCACTATTTTGACTTACAAAATACTTTGTTCTGATTTAGACGGAACTTTATTATCTACCAAAAGCGATGTTTCTGATTTTACTATTACAGAAATTAAAAGAATTAAGGAACAGGTAAAAATTATACTAGTATCTGCTAGAATGCCAAAATCAATGACTTATATTCAAGATGATTTAGGTATTAAAAATGAACCTTTAATCTGTTACAACGGAGCGTATATTGTAGATGGTGATAAGGAAATTGATTCAGTTACAATTGCTACATCTACATTAAAAGAAATATATAAACTTGCAGAAGCACAAAATATAAAACTTGGCCTGTACTATAAAGATGAGTGGTTTGTTGAAGAAACCTCTGAACGAGTAGAAAAAGAAATTAAATACACTAAGGCAACTCCTATTTTTAGGCCCACTACTGAAACTTTTTACGATTGGAAAAATAGAAAAATAAGTGGCGCTCATAAAGTAATGCTTATGGGTACAAAAAGTACTTGCGATGCCATCTACCCTATTTTAGAGAAGCAATTAAATGATATAATTGCAATTTACAGGTCTAATGATACATTGATAGAACTTGCCCCAAAATCTGTTTCTAAATTATCAGCTATAAAACATTTTTTAACAAAAGACATTTCTTTAGATGATGTTGTTGCTTTTGGCGACAATTATAATGATTTAGATATGCTAGCAAATGTAGGCTGTGGCGTAGCAGTAACAAATGGTAGAGATGAAGTTAAAGCTATTGCCAACTTCACAACTTTGAAGAATACAGAGCACGGTGTTGCTACTTTTATTAAAGAACATATTTTAGTTTAGTTATATTTGAAAAAACAACTTATCATTATATGCAGAATATAACATTACCTGAACCATTAATTACGAGTGACGCCGTTGTTTTTGGCTTATTAACTTTGAGTTTAGGGTTTATTTTTTATACATCTTCACTTAAAACTGGGTTTTGGAAAAAGTTTTATTCAATTGTACCCAGTGTATTAATGTGTTATTTAATCCCTGCTATACTCTCGTCTACAGGAGTTGTTGCTGAACATTGGGAAACTGAAGATACCCTTGGAAACATTATTGAACATAAATCAAATTTATATTTTGTTGCAAGTAGATATTTATTGCCTGCTGCATTAATACTAATGACTTTAAGCATAGATTTAAAAGCCATTTTAAATCTCGGTTCTAAAGCTCTTATCATGTTTTTTACAGGTACTGTAGGTATTATTATTGGTGGACCAATTGCTATTTTATTAGTTTCAATAATTTCTCCAGAAACTGTAGGCGGCAATGATTTTGATGCGATATGGAGAGGATTATCAACCATTGCTGGAAGTTGGATTGGTGGTGGTGCTAATCAAGCAGCAATGTATGAGGTTTTTAAATACACTCCTGAAAAATATGGAGCCATGGTTTTAGTTGATATAGCTGTTGCAAATATCTGGATGGCAATTCTATTATTAGGTATTGGAAAAACTGCTAAAATAGATAAATGGTTAAAAGCCGATACTTCTGCAATTGAAGATTTAAAGATAAAAATCACTGCTTTTTCTGAAAAAATAACTCGCGTCCCAACTCAAAAAGATTATTTAATTATGCTCTCTTTAGCATTTACAGGCGTTGGAATAGCTCATTTTTTCGGAGATGCAATAAGTGACTTTCTAATTTCTAGTGTTGCTGCTATTGCCAACCCATCTAACTTTCTGTCCTTTTTAGGTTCTAAGTTTTTCTGGATGGTAGTGATAGCAACAATAGTTGGTATTATTCTGTCATTTACGAAAGCTAAAAATTATGAAGGTGCAGGTGCTAGTAAAATCGGAGGATTATTTATTTACATATTGGTAGCTACTATCGGAATGAAAGTAGATATCGCCCAAGTATTAGAAAATCCAGGGTTGATAATTGTGGGTTTGATTTGGATTAGCATACACGCTCTTCTTCTTATTTTAGTTGCGAAACTAATAAGAGCTCCATTCTTCTTCTTAGCTGTTGGAAGCCAAGCAAATGTAGGCGGAGCAGCTTCTGCTCCTATAGTAGCTGCAGAATTTCATCCATCATTAACATCCGTTGGTGTGTTATTAGCGGTGTTTGGTTATGTTGTTGGTACCGGAGGTGCATTACTCTGTGCCTATCTAATGGAAATAGCATCTAATCTTTAAAATTGTGCATAAAATATAGTACTATCTTAATTTTATGTTAAGCTGAAAAGATTTTTTTATTGATATTTGCCTCACAAAATTAAAACCATGAAGAAGATATTTTTTATGTCCTTAATCGGACTTTTATTAGTTGCCTGCTCTGGAGATTCAGAAAAGACTATGACCGTAAACGGCTCTATTAAAGGTTTAAAAAAAGGAAAATTATATTTACAACAATTGCAAGACACTGTTTTAGTAACTCTTGATTCTTTAGAAGTACAAGGTAGTGGAGATTTCAGTTTTAAAACAGATATAGAAAGCCCTGATATTTATTATTTATATTTAGTAAAAAACGACTATAACGATATTAATGATAGAATTATATTTTTTGGAGAACCAGGTGTCATCAATATAAAAACAACTTGGAATGCTTTCGATTTCGGTGCCGAAATAACAGGTTCTAAAACACACGAAAAACTAGAAGAATACAACAAGGGTATGTCTAGATATAATAAGAAAAATTTAGAACTTTTACAATTAAGGTTAGATCCTAAAATAAAAAGAGATTCTACAATGGCTGATTCTTTAATTAAACTTGGAGATAAGAATATTTACAGGAGTTATGCCTATGCTTTAAACTTTGCTTTAAATAATAAAGACTCATATATAGCTCCTTATATCGCTATTAATGAAGTTGCAGATGCTAATGTTAAATATCTAGATTCTATATACAACACCTTATCACCAGAAGTTGCTGGTTCTAAATATGGTAAAAAACTAGAGGCTTATTTAAAAGATATTAAGTCTAAAGAAGAATAGATTAAAAACCTTTATAAACAAAAAAACATCCAACTAGTTGGATGTTTTTTTGTTTATAAAGGTTTTATCCTAATTTATTTAATTTCTCTACTAAACCAGTAGCTTTCTCTTCTAGTTCAGTTTTAACTCCGTTAAGGTGTTTACTTCTACTTTCAACATCTTTCTTATTTACTTTAGCTATTAAATCATCAAAAACTTTAATTGCATCATCAATAAGTGCAGAACCTTCTTTTGAGTTTTTATTTCCTTTTTTTGCTTCCCAGAAATAAACTGCTTCAATTATATCTCCTAAAACATAATTGATATCTTTTTTTAAATCTTTTACACTTGCCATAATTACTAAATTTGTTTTTGCAAAAGTACTCTTTTTAAAAGAACAAAAATCTTATAAATAAAATTTTAAATTGTTACTTCTAAAAGTGTAACTCCTTTAGTTTTTAATATTACTTTATTTGAATTAGCAGGTACTAAAACCGTTTCTCCTTTTTTAACTGTAGTTTCCCCATCTTCATTTACAATAATTGCCTGTCCTGACACACACATGTAAATGGTAAATGAATCTCTCGTTGTAATGTTTTGCTCTAAATCTTCCGTTAAGTCAATATAGTTAGTTTTAAAGTATGGACAATCTACCATATCATTAACCCTATTATTTTGCTTACTGTAAGCTACTTTAAAATCGTCTTTCTTCTCATAGTCCATTGCATCTAAAGCCATATCAGTATGCAATTCTCTAAGATTACCGTTCTTGTCTTTTCTATTAAAATCAAAAACACGGTATGTTACATCTGATGTTTGCTGAATTTCTGCTAAAACTACGCCTGCTCCAATAGCATGAATTTTACCTGTGTTGATAAAAAAAGTATCACCTTCTTTCACCTCTTCATAATTTAATAAATCTAAAAGCATATCGTTTTCTATACTTTTCTGGTACTCATTCTTTGTTACTGTTTTGTTGAAACCAACAATTAAGTTAGCATCTTTATCAGCATCCATAATGTACCACATTTCAGTCTTTCCGAAAGAATCATGTCTTTTTTTAGCTAACTCATCATTGGGGTGTAACTGTATAGATAAATCTTGCTTGGCATCAATAAATTTTATCAAAATAGGAAATTCTTTGCCAAAACGTTCTACAACACTTTTACCTAAAAAACCTTCAGCGTCATTATCTATTAATTCTTGTAACGATGTACCTGCTATAGCACCATTAGCCACAACAGAAATATCTCCTTTTACTGTTGACACTTCCCAGCTTTCTCCTGTAATATCATTTTCAATTGGTTTACCAAAAATATCACCTAATTTACTACCTCCCCAAAGGCGCTCTTTTAAAATGGGATTGAATTTTAATGGGTACATGTTATTATTATTTAGTTTATGATCCTGTATAGGTTACAAAATTTCTTGGTGTTTCGAATAAAACAACCTCTATTTCATTTTCTACCGCTATATGTGGGCGAAGTTTTTTCCAAATAACTACAGCTATATTTTCTGCTGTAGGGTTTAAATTTTTAAACTCTGGCACTTCTACGTTTAAGTTTTTGTGATCTAGTTCGTTTTCAACTTCTGATTTAATAAGGTCTTTCAAAATTTTCATATCCATAACAAAACCTGTTTCTGGATCTATTTCTCCCTTAACACTCACAATTAATTCGTAGTTATGGCCATGGTAGTTTGGGTTGTTACACAAACCAAAAACAGCATCATTTTTCTCAAAACTCCAATCTGCTCTGTACAATCTATGTGCAGCATTAAAATGTGCTTTTCGACTTACTTTTACTTTCATTTTTTGAAGTTATTTGTAGTGATATGGCTATAGAATTTTTCGAAGATAATTTTAAACCAAGCAGTGTAGTCTTCAGGAGATTTTGCAATATCCAATCTTACATCTTCAGGTTTCATCCATTTCCAGTCAGCAACTTCTTCTGGGTTTATTGATGGGAAATCTGTAAAGTTACCAATCATCACATGATCTAATTCATGTTCTGTTAAACCATTATCAAACGGAGCTTTGTATATAAAAGAAAAAAGCTCTTCTAGTTCTGTTACAAAACCCATTTCTTCTTGTAATCTTCTTTTACCTGCTGAAATATTCGATTCACCTAAACGTTGGTGACTACAACACGTATTTGTCCATAATAATGGTGAGTGGTATTTATGTGCTGCTCTTTGTTGCAACATTGTTTCTCCTTTATCATTCATAACAAAAACAGAAAATGCACGATGCAATTTTGCTTTTTCGTGAGCTTCCATTTTTGGCATTGTTCCGATTTCTTTGTCAGATTCGTCAACAAGGATTACGCGTTCTTCTTTCAAATTATTTTCTTTATTTCTTAGCAATTATGATTTAAAAACCACATTTACAAAAATAACACCTTTACATCAATTTTAGAATGATATTATGTGTAGAAATTAAAAAAAGAACCTGTTTTGTTATTAAAAATGAAGTGAAATAAGAAATTAAAAGAACCTTGGAGATCTAAGGCTTCCTTTTGTTTTTATAAAGTCGTATCTAAAAACAACCTCAAAAGAACCATCGTTAAAACTAGTATTACCTAAGTCGGTAGTTTCTTTATCATAAGCCATGCCTATCATAAGTTCGTTTGAGAAGTTAAAACCTATCATCCCACTTAATGCCGCATCCCATCTGTAAGCAGCTCCAACAATAAACTTATCGTTTAACATAAAATTTGCTGATAAATCTACCTGTAAAGGAGCACCCTTTACAATCTTACTTAATAATGTTGGTTTAAATTTTAAAAAATGATTCAATTCCCAAACGTAACCTGTTATTAAATAAAAGTTCATTTGTTCTTTTGCTGTAGATAAAGAAGATTCATCAAAATGTGATGTTTCTAATAAACGTGGAACAGATAAGCCTGCATAGAATTTTTCGGTATGATAATAAACACCTGCACCAACATTTGGTGAAAATCTATTGTCTATATTTTGTTCTAAAGATTGATCTGTTGCATATTGGTTTAATTCAGAAAATTTAATATCTAATAAATTAACACTCCCTTTTAATCCGAAACTCAATTTTCCTTCCTCTGATGTTTTTACGGTATATGAAAAATCTACATCAAAGTTAGTTTCAGAAGTAGGCCCTATTTTATCATTTACGATTGAAACACCTAAACCTACACCTTTGTAACCTATAGGCGAGTGTACATTAAATGTTTGCGTTGTTGGAGCACCATCTAATCCTACCCATTGAGACCTATGTAATAACCCCACACTCATATGCCCTCTAGAGCCTGCATAACCTGGATTAACGCTGATTGTATTATACATGTATTGTGTATACTGTGCATCTTGCTGAGCTTCAACATTTGTAGTTTTTAACATTCCTAAAAAACATAGCAATGCAAAAATCCAGTTAAAAGAGGTTATATGTTTATTTGGGGTTTTCATGTTTCTTTTTTATATATCTTATCTATTTATGTATAAATATCCTGAAAGAGTTTTTCTTGGGTTTGTATCGTTTTCATACTCAAAAATATAGAAATAAGTACCTACTGGTAACATACTATCTCTTGCAATAGTTACCCTTCCATTAGACATTCCATCAAAAACATTACCCTGTGTATTATATGAATTAGTCACGTAAACTAAAATTCCCCATCTGTTGTATATTTTGATTGTGTTTGTTGGGAAATTTTCTAATCCAGAAATTCTTAAAACATCATGTACGCCATCTCCATTAGGTGTTATAACATTGAATATTTCTATTTCATCACCTCCAGTAACTACCAAATCAATATCTAAATAATCTGGTATACCATTGCCATCTGAATCGTCATTCGAATAATCACCATCTAAATTAACATCTTCATCAATAGTTTCTATACCATCGTCATCATCATCAGTATCTCTATAATCTGATTCTTGATCTCCATCAGTATCAGGAAGATTGTTAAGCGGATCATCTATTTCATCATTAACATCAATATCAATTACTGTATTCCCTTCAAAACCTTCATCTAATCCGTCATTATCCTTATCTGAACCTATAAAAACTACATCAGGAATACCGTCTTTGTTATAATCGTGTGCTTCTATATAATCTGGCACATTATCATTATCACTATCGTCATCTAAATAATCAGGTAAATCTTCTCCATCTGTATTTACAGGAATAATACCCAAGTTTCCATTTTGCTCATAAGCATCATCTAAACCATTATTATTTAAATCTTCTAAACTAGGTGCTATATAACCTAATGTTGTCTGAGATTCTACATTATCTGGTATACCATCATCATCACTATCAATATCTAAGTAATCAGGAATTGTATCACCATCTGAATCTGTAGGGTTTGTTGATGGGTCATTATCTCCATCTGTATTTAAATCTTCCCAAGCATCTAAAATACCATCATCATCACTATCTAAATCGGTGGCATCTGTAACAATTACGGTTACTTGTGATGTGCTACAGTTCCCTATAGTATCACAAACTGTGTATTCAAAAAAGTCAGTTCCTGAGAAATCATCATTTGGAGTATATGTTATTATATCATCTGATGGGTTATCAGGAGTACCATTATCATCTATAACAACTCTACCATTAACTGGTGCAGTTGTTGTAAAGCTACCAGTTGTAGGTAAATCATTATCGTTAGCCTGCCAATTATCAATTACTATTATTTCATTTTCTTCTATAGTTACAATATCATCATTGGTATCAACAATTGGTAAAACATCAATAGTTACATTTGCTGTACTACAGTCTCCAAAAGAGTTACAAATTGTATATGTAAAAGAATCTGGACCGTTGTAATCTGGATTTGGTGTATAGGTAACAATATCATCTGAAGGGTTATTTGGTGTACCATTATCATCTATCAATACAGAACCGTTAGTTGGTACTGTAGCTGTTATTGTCCCTAATACTGGTAATTCACTATCGTTATCAAAAACAGAAATATCAACAGATAAATCTTCATCGACTGTAGCCATATCATCAATTAAGATACTCGCCTGACTCATACATACTACTGTAAAACTTGGTAGCTTTTTACTATTACCCGCTTTAACTAAAGTCGCTAAATATCGTATTACATCTTTTGTTGCTGTAATTTGTGGCGCTACTTGATCGCCTGTTAACGGAGGAGACCAACTTATATTTGCTCCAGTAGGAACATTTGCTGTAACATCTAATGTTACCTCGTTGTTTGGAGATTCACAATCTGTAAGTATAAAATAACTTGTGGCATTTTTACCGCAAATTGTTCCATCATAGGTTGCAAAATATACACCTGGTTGATTTACTTCATAGAAAAAATCGGTACCTAATACGGTACCTGTATCTGAAGCATTATACCATTTGTAATTATTCTCGTCTGTAGTATTAGGTGCCTGCAATAAAAACTGCGCACTTATTAAATTAGACCAAAAAAAGCCTATTAATACAGCAAATAAAATTTTATATGTCGTGTTTGATTTCAAACTATTCTTTTCTTTTTATTCGCTTAAATTATTTTACAACAAAAACTACATTTATTAATGAATTGTAATCTGTTGGTTGATCTTGAACTTGATACGTTAAATTACCATTTGCATCAATTGACATTCCTGATACAGCTGTACCATTACCAAAAACTGCTGGATCTGCATAGGTTACATAATAATATAATTCTGTTCTTGTATAAGTTGGTAAAGCATTAGGCGCTCCTGCACTACCTACTGTAGGTGAACCATATTGTGCTATATATTCTTGATACAAATCAATTGTAAATGTTCCGTTAGTTGATACATCAACTGCAATTGATGGTGGATAGAAAATTCTAGCCGCCTTAGAAGTAATTGGTGCGATAGCCTGAATCACTTCTTCAACTGTAGTTTCGTTTGTAGGTGAAGCTTCGCCACCTTCATCAACATCAATTGGTGTTCTTAGTAAAACTTCATCATCATATTGGTCATCCGTACCTAATGAAGACAATGGTACATTTCTAGAACCGCCACCATCTGTCAATCTTAAGTTATTACCAACAACAGCAAAAGCTGTATTGTATTCATTTGTTGGATCAAAATCCGCATCATTAACATTAATTATCACACTATTACCACCCGAGATACTTACTGTTCCTGGAGCTGTACCTGCTGTTAATGTCTGATCATCCGATGCAGGATCTCCTGCATCACCCTTATCTCCTTTTTGACCATCTTGACCATTTTGACCTGCTGGACCTTGTTGTCCATCCTGACCATCTTGCCCTGCCGGACCTTGTTGCCCTTGAACTCCTGCTGGACCAGTTTCTCCTTGAATACCTTGGATTCCCTGATCTCCTTGATCTCCTTTTTCTCCTTGAGCACCAGTTTCTCCTTGAATACCTTGGATTCCCTGGTCACCTTGATCTCCTTGAGCACCAGTCTCTCCTTGAATACCTTGGATTCCCTGATCTCCTTGATCTCCTTTTTCTCCTTGAGCACCAGTCTCTCCTTGGATACCTTGGATTCCCTGATCACCTGTATCCCCTTTTTCTCCTTGAGCACCAGTCTCTCCTTGAATACCTTGGATTCCCTGGTCACCTTGATCTCCTTTTAATCCTTGAGCGCCAGTTTCCCCTTGAATACCTTGAATACCTTGGATTCCCTGGTCACCTTGATCTCCTTTTTCTCCCTGAGCACCAGTCTCTCCTTGAATACCTTGGATTCCCTGATCACCTTGATCTCCTTTTTCTCCCTGAACACCAGTTTCTCCTTGAATACCTTGGATTCCCTGGTCACCTTGATCTCCTTTAGCACCAGTCTCTCCTTGGATACCTTGGATTCCCTGATCTCCAGTATCTCCTTTTAATCCTTGAGCCCCAGTTTCCCCTTGAACACCTTGGATTCCCTGATCACCAGTATCTCCTTTTTCTCCTTGAATACCTTGGTCTCCTGTATCTCCTTTTAATCCTTGAGCACCAGTTTCTCCTTGAATACCTTGGATTCCCTGGTCACCTTGATCTCCTTTTTCTCCCTGAGCACCAGTTTCTCCTTGAATACCTTGGATTCCCTGATCACCTTGATCTCCTTTTTCTCCCTGAGCACCAGTTTCTCCTTGAATACCTTGGATTCCCTGATCACCTTGATCTCCTTTTTCTCCCTGAACACCAGTTTCTCCTTGAATACCTTGGATTCCCTGGTCACCTTGATCTCCTTTAGCACCAGTCTCTCCTTGGATACCTTGGATTCCCTGATCTCCAGTATCTCCTTTTTCTCCCTGAGCACCAGTTTCTCCTTGAATACCTTGTGGTCCTGAATCAGCGTTTACCCAGTTGTATATACCTGAACCGTCTGTAGATAATACCTGACCATTACTTCCTCCTGTAGGTAATTCTATTTCGTTTGTAGGATCCGAATCTTCATCACGAATATCTACCAATACATTTGAACCGTTTTCGATAGCAACTTCAACACTTTCATTAGTTACACCTAAACTTCCTAAACTTAAATTTTGATCATCAGTACTTGCCGCTGCTAACTCTGCTAATGCACCTTCTACCTCTGTAGAAGTAAAGTTATTTGCTGCATCTGTAATTGTAACCTCTGTAGCTGTTTGATCATCGGTACTTAAACCTGCTCCATCTACTAAAATCCAATCACTACCATTCCATTGCATAATCTGGCCATCTAATGTTCCATCTGCAACATTCTCTAGTTGTACTGCATTATCTGCTAACTCTGCATTTGTTATACCATCTGATGCCACATCTAATGTATAAGGGCTAACTGTTGTTCCGTTTCCTGAGCGAACTAATGTTCCATCTGTTCCGTCTACAATTTCATTTCCAATTACACCATCATTTTCTGTAACTGTAACAGATCCTAAATCGACTAATGTCCATTCTGATCCATCCCATTGAATAACTTGACCTGTTGATGTTCCGTTTGCTATGTTTTCTAACTCAACCGCATCATTTGCAATTTCTGCATTTGTAATACCGTCTGCTGCAACATCTAAAGTATAAGGATCTGCATTTGTTCCTGAACCTGAACGCACCAAAGTAGCGTCTGTGCCATTTACAACTTCATTTCCTATTATAGCATCTGCATCTTCAACATTTATTGTTATATCATTTCCATCTTCAATTGAAATATTACCTGCAGTACCATCTGTATCAAGAGTTTGATCATCGGTACTTGCAGCTGCTAATTCTGCTAATGCTCCTTCTACCTCTGTAGATGTAAAGTTATTTGCTGCATCTGCAATTGTAACCTCTGTAGCTGTTTGATCATCTGTCCCTGAATTATTTAATGAACTTAAATCGGCTGTTGCTGTTCCTCCATTCTCTAAAGCGATTGTTAATTCATTTGTTCCTGAATTAAAAATTGTATTTGGATCATCTAATTGTTGATCATCCGTACTTGAAGCTGCTAATTCTGCTAATGCTCCTTCTACCTCTGTAGACGTAAAGTTATTTGCTGCATCTGCAATTGTAACTTCTGTAGCTGTTTGATCATCTGTCCCTGAATTATTTAATGAACTTAAATCTGCTGTTGCAGTTCCTCCATTCTCTAAAGCGATTGTTAATTCATTTGTTCCTGAATTAAAAACTGTATTTGGATCATCTAATTGTTGATCATCCGTGCTTGAAGCTGCTAATTCTGCTAATGCTCCTTCTACCTCTGTAGATGTAAAGTTATTTGCTGCATCTGCAATTCCAACTTCTGTAGCTGTTTGATCATCTGTCCCTGAATTATTTAATGAACTTAAATCGGCTGTTGCTGTTCCTCCATTCTCTAAAGCGATTGTTAATTCATTTGTTCCTGAATTAAAAACTGTATTTGGATCATCCAATTGTTGATCATCCGTACTTGAAGCTGCTAATTCTGCTAATGCTCCTTCTACCTCTGTAGATGTAAAGTTATTTGCTGCATCTGCAATTGCAACTTCTGTAGCTGTTTGATCATCTGTCCCTGAATTATTTAATGAACTTAAATCGGCTGTTGCTGTTCCTCCATTCTCTAAAGCGATTGTTAATTCATTTGTTCCTGAATTAAAAACTGTATTTGGATCATCCAATTGTTGATCATCCGTACTTGAAGCTGCTAATTCTGCTAATGCTCCTTCTACCTCTGTAGATGTAAAGTTATTTGCTGCATCTGTAATAGCAACTTCTGTAGCTGTTTGATCGTCTGTGTTTAAACTTGATCCATCAACTAAAACCCAGTCACTACCATTCCATTGCATTATCTCTCCAGCTAATGTTCCATCTGCTATGTTTTCTAAATCTACTGCATTATCAGCTAATTCTGCATTTGTTATACCATCTGATGCCACATCTAATGTATAAGGGCTAACTGTTGTTCCGTTTCCTGAGCGAACTAATGTTCCATCTGTTCCGTCTACAATTTCATTTCCAATTACACCATCATTTTCTGTAACTGTAACAGATCCTAAATCAACTAAAGTCCATTCTGATCCATCCCACTGAATAACCTGCCCTGTAGATGTTCCGTTTGCTATATTTTCTAACTGAACAGCATCATCAGCAATCTCTGCATTTGTAATACCATCTGCTGATACATCTAAGGTATAAGGATCTACATTTGTACCCGATCCTGAGCGTACCAGAGTAGCGTCTGTTCCATTGACAACTTCATTTCCTATGATAGCATCTGCATCATCTACATTTATTGTAATCGCATTACCATCTTCAATTGAAATATTTCCTGAAGTACCGTCTGTATCAAGAGTTTGATCATCTGAGCTTCCTACTGCTAATTCTGCTAATGCACCTTCTACTTCTGTTGATGTAAAATTGTTTGCTGCATCTGTAATAGCAACCTCCGTAGCTGTTTGATCATCCGTTCCTGAATTATTCAATGAACTTAAATCGGCTGTTGCAGTTCCACCATTTTCTAAAGCAATTGTTAATTCATTCGTTCCTGAATCAAAAACTGTATTTGGATCATCTAATTGTTGATCATCTGAGCTTCCTGCTGCTAATTCTGCTAATGCTCCTTCTACTTCTGTTGATGTAAAATTGTTTGCTGCATCTGTAATAGCAACCTCCGTAGCTGTTTGATCATCCGTTCCTGAATTATTCAATGAACTTAAATCGGCTGTTGCAGTTCCACCATTTTCTAAAGCAATTGTTAATTCATTCGTTCCTGAATCAAAAACTGTATTTGGATCATCTAATTGTTGGTCATCCGTACTTGCCGCTGCTAATTCTGCTAATGCTCCTTCTACTTCTGTAGATGTAAAATTGTTTGCTGCATCTGTAATAGCAACCTCCGTAGCTGTTTGATCGTCTGTTCCTGAATTATTTAATGAGCTTAAATCTGCTGTTGCAGTTCCACCATTTTCTAAAGCAATTGTTAATTCATTTGTACCTGAATTAAAAACTGTATTTGGATCATCTAATTGTTGATCATCTGTACTTGAAGCTGCTAATTCTGCTAATGCACCTTCTACTTCTGTTGACGTAAAGTTATTTGCTGCATCTGCAATTGTAACCTCTGTTGCTGTTTGATCATCTGTATTATCTAAAAATGGAGTTAAATTTACTGTTCCTCCATTCTCTAAAGTCAATATGTTTCCTGTTTCTAAACTTAATGATTGATCATCTGTACTTCCTGTCGCAAGAGCCTCTATTGCCTCTTGTACATTTACTGCCCCTAATGATGAGCTTGTATCATCATATATAACCTCTGATGCATCTTGATCATCTGTTCCATCAAAAGATGTTGCTGTATTATTTTCTGAAGTATATGTGTAGGTTACATTATCTGAGGTAGATAATGTTGTCACGATGTCTGCAGTTGGTGTAGCACTACCGCCTACTTGTTGCCAAGAACCATCATAAACATATAATTGACCAGAATCTACATCTACATAAGTTGTTCCGTTTTCAGGAGCACCTGTTGGAACACCAGAACCTGTTACGGTTAATTCATTTGTAGGGTCAGAATCATTATCTCTGATATCTATTGTTGTATTTCCTCCATCAACTAAATCCACTCTTACAGTCTCATTCGGATTTAAAACAACACTACTTATAGCTTGTGAATCTGTATTTACATAAGGACTTAAATCTACTACTCCTGAAGATTCTCCGTTTACAGTACTTACTAACTCATTACTTCCATTTAAAGTTAATTCGTTACTATTTATAATATTTACTCCTGCTCCTGTTACTCCATCTACTGTTGTCGATATTGTATTTACCGTGCTAGTATTTAAAACCGTTGTTGCTGGAACTAAGGTAGATTTATCAACCCACTCTACTACTCCTGTAGCATCTGTAACTAATACTTGATCGTTTCCTTCTGAAAGTATGTTTTCTGTTTGAACTGCATTGTCCGCTAACTTTGCATTTGTAACAGCATCCGCAGCTAACTTAGCTGTAACTATAGATAAATCCTCTACCTTAAATGGGTCTGAAGCCGTACCTAAACCTGTTATTGTTGTTTGATCTGCTATTGCAGCAAATGTAGATTTGTCAACCCACTCTACTACTCCTGTAGCATCTGTAACTAATACTTGATCGTTTCCTTCTGAAAGTATGTTTTCTGTTTGAACTGCATTGTCCGCTAACTTTGCATTCGTAACCGCATCCGCAGCTAACTTAGCTGTAACTATAGATAAATCTTCTACCTTAAATGGGTCTGAAGCCGTACCTAAACCTGTTATTGTTGTTTGATCTGCTATTGCAGCAAATGTAGATTTATCAACCCATTCTACTACTCCTGTAGCATCTGTAACTAATACTTGATCGTTTCCTTCTGAAAGTATGTTTTCTGTTTGAACTGCATTGTCCGCTAACTTTGCATTCGTAACCGCATCCGCAGCTAACTTAGCTGTAACTATAGATAAATCTTCTACCTTAAATGGGTCTGAAGCCGTACCTAAACCTGTTATTGTTGTTTGATCTGCTATTGCAGCAAATGTAGATTTATCAACCCATTCTACTACTCCTGTAGCATCTGTAACTAATACTTGATCGTTTCCTTCTGAAAAGATGTTTTCTGTTTGAACTGCATTGTCCGCTAACTTTGCATTTGTAACAGCATCCGCAGCTAACTTATCAGTAACTAAAGATAAATCCTCTACCTTAAATGGGTCTGAAGCCGTACCTAAACCTGTTATTGTTGTTTGATCTGCTATTGCAGCAAATGTAGATTTATCAACCCATTCTACTACTCCTGTAGCATCTGTAACTAATACTTGATCGTTTCCTTCTGAAAGTATGTTTTCTGTTTGAACTGCATTGTCCGCTAACTTTGCATTCGTAACCGCATCCGCAGCTAACTTAGCTGTAACTATAGATAAATTCTCTACCTTAAATGGGTCTGAAGCCGTACCTAAACCTGTTATTGTTGTTTGATCTGCTATTGCAGCAAATGTAGATTTATCAACCCACTCTACTACTCCTGTAGCATCTGTAACTAATACTTGATCAATACCACCTGAAACAATATCTACTTCAACATCACCTAATAGTGCATTTGAATCTCCTGATATAGTAATTGTATTATTTGGCGATGTTATATTACCATCTCCTTGTAAAGTAGAAATATCTACACTGGTTGTCCCTCCATTTTCCAACTGTAAAGTTAATTGGTTTGTTGCTGCATCAAAACTAAAGTCTTGAATTTGCTGACTATCTGTAGAAGTTAATTCCCAGGTATCACCATCCCAAAAATAAATTGTTCCTGTATCTGTATTAACATAAACATCACCTATATCGGCTCCTGCTGGAGTTGTCATACCTGGTGCTGTAACGTCTGTGCCACTAAGTACTTCACAGTTACATTGATCTTCTAAAGTGACTGTAGTTTGCGAAAATGCAACAGTAGTCATTAATAAAACTATTAGTAGATGAATTTTTTTAATCATGATTATGGGTTAATTTTTTTAATTGTAAGACTTCTTTTTAATGAACTATAGGTACTTACACTTTACAAAATTAACATTACATTAAGTCAGGTAAAATAAATGTTGTGAATAGAGAAAATAGTAGTGTATATAGAGGAATTATTGAGGTCTCAAGCTAAAACCTTACATACTTTCATCGATACAATCAACTACAACAAGGGTTTAACTGTATTAAAAGACCGTTGAAAAGAATTTAAAAAATAATACGATTTGACAATCTCAGCTAATTATTTGAATTGAAAAAAGGAATTAAATGATAAATCATTTAATTCCTTTTTTTTAAATATTTTTATTAATTATGTAATCTAATTTTTCTTAACTCTGTATGTAATTCTTCGATTTGTAATTACCGTTTTAACTTTAACTGTTAAAAGTGCCGAAGATGATATAGTTGCACCACAAGATGAGCCTGCTGTTGATGCTACTACTCTATAACGATATCCGTTTTGTATAACCTCAGCAGAGTTTACTGTTAAAGAAAGTGTCTGTGTACCTATATACTTTGAACTTTCTACTATGGTATTAAATGTTGCTCCGCCATCTACACTCTCTTCCCATTGATATGTATCCGAATTTGTTGCTGTAGCTGTAAAAACTGCATTATCACCGACAAAAACAACTTGATCTGCTCCCATATTCACAACCGAAGAAGGCTCTTCTGTTAATATTATGGCTGTTCTGGTAGAACTAGTACACCCTGCAAATGTTGTACTTCTTGCTTCCGCATAATAAGTTCCCGCAGCAGAAGGAGTAAATGAGGTATTACCCGTTAATAAAGCTGTACCACCTGAAGCATTTTCATACCAATCTACTGTTTGCCCTGCATTTACAGACGCTGTTAAAGTTGCTGGCGTATCAGTATCACAATATAATTTATCTCCACCGCTAACAGGCGCATTAACTGTAGGACAAGCACAATCCGGTGCCGTTACAGGTAAATTACTACTACAATTCCCTTGTGTTGCCGTAACTACAACATCAGTACCATCAGGCACTTCCGATATCTCCCAAACATTTCTAGAAATATTTGTTACCGTTCCCGCAGTAGCTGTTACAGCACCCGCGCTTACAGTAACTTCTAAAGTATATGTTGTAGGTTGGAATAATGCAAAATTACAACTTGGTGAACCGGAAACTGTAATACTTGGTGTTGGCTCTACAGTTATCCTAACTACATCTGAATCTGTACAGCCGTTACCATCTGTTACGGTAACAGTGTAATCAACATTTACATTACCACTTGTATTTCCAGATGGGGAAACTGTAATCGTTGGTGTTGTTTCGCCTGTGCTCCATTGATAGGTATATCCAGAACCACTTCCTCCCGAAGCTGTAGCTGTAAGCGTCGCAGACTCGCCATCACATATGGTTTGGTCCGTGCCTGCATTTACCAATGGCACTTCTATGCTTAATACCACCTCATCAGAAATTGTCTCTTCACATACAAAAGCCGAGTTTGAAGTAACCACCCTATAACTATTGCCGTCATCTGATAATGATAGATTATTTATACTCAAGGTTGATGTGTCCGTACCTGAATAGATACCTCCCTCAGTTAAATCTGTCCAAGTACCGCTATTTAATTGTTGCCATTGATACCCATCACTACCAGTAGCCATAATAGTAAAAGTAGTTGAACCACCCGGACAAGCATTTGCATCTGTAGGTTGTTGTGTTATTGTTGGAGCTGTTGCAACTTGTAAAAAATCATAATCGCCATTACTATCACCATCCGCTGGTGTATTGTAATTCGCTGCTATTACAGAACCGTCCGAATTAACTGCTGGTGTTCCCGAACCATACATGCCATTATTATCTGAATCTGCTGTAACATCGGCATAGGCTTCATCTGCGTCATTACAACCATCACTATCACTATCGTCATCTAAATGATTTGGGCTTCCATCTCCATCTAAATCATCTGTTCTACATGCTGTAAAATCAAAAGCTAAATCATCAAAAACTGAATAGTTCTCTGAAGCGTCATTTATCTTTCCGTACACAAAAATTCTAAAACTATATTCCGTAGAAGCTTCTAAATAAACAGACCCGCCATCTATATGTTGGAATCTTGCATATGCACTTCCATCATCTGTATGCAACACATCAGTAGAGAGTGTGTTCCAAACATTAGACCCAACTTTTGTAAATGCTGTAGCTGTACGATACGAATCTCCTTTATTTGGTAGATACCAACCTGATCTTATCTGTCTTAACTCGAAAGAAGAAAGCTCTGAGCCTGTTGTAAAAGAAACTTCTATATAATCTCCATTTGCTAAAGCTTCTTTTTTATTTTCAGCTGATAGAGGATTAATTCGTATGAGCGAACCATTAATATTAAAGATTGGAGTATTAAATATCATGGTTCCGGTACTATCTAATATCCAGTCTTTAACCTCTGGAGTATAGTTGGTATCCATTTCTAGACCTCCAGCAGGGTTATTTAATGTCCAACTAAATGTATTAGATACACTTTCTGTAGATTCATCACAATCGGAAATACCATCGTTATCATCATCTACATCACAAGCATCTGGAATTCCATCATTATCGCTATCTATACTATCATCTGAATACGGACATTTATCGTTTGCATTGTTCACTCCATCCCCATCATCATCGCATAATTCTGAAGTAACCGTATAATCAGCAGCACTACCTTTTCCTTGACCACCATTTACAACAGTTGAAACTCCATTTTCATCAACAGCTCCAGAAATGCTACCATTACCGTTTAAATCAGAAAAATCTAAATTATCAGCTCCCTCCAATGCATCAAAACAACCATCACCATCACTATCTAAATCATAAATATCAGGTATACCGTCACCATCAGAATCTGAACAACCCGTATCTAACATTACGTTATCAACGTACATTCTATCATGACCTGTTTGTGTAGCAACACCATCAAACTTTAATATTACTGTATTACCTGAAGGTGTAAATGAAATAGTACGTGTTTGCATATTCCTTGTCTCATTCCCATTTTGAGATCGACCTCCATTATTAGCTACTATTTGATTTGATGTTTCGGTAAATTGAACAGCACCATCAATTAACACATTTAAGGTTACAACTTTTCCATTACTATTGTCTGACCCTAAATCAAAAGTTATTGTATTTACAACACCAGCACTGACACTAATTTCTTGAAAAAAGCTAGCAGTTCCTGTACCATTCCAATCTGGGTAATATGCTCGATTAGCATCTTTATTCCACTGTTGACCATCGGCTGTCCAGCCTGTATTAAATATCCAGTCCGTGAAATTTCCATTTTCTACTAAAGACGATGATGTTGTACATTCATCTGAATCCAAAATTCCATCATTATCGTTATCTAAATCGCAACCATCTGGCACACCATCATTATCAATATCGATAGCATCATCAAATCCTTCACATTTATCATTCGCATTATTTACACCATCATTGTCGTCATCACAAAGACCTGAAGTAACAGAATCATCTACACTACTGCCTTTATCTTGCCCTCCACTTACCGCAATAGGTACACCATTTTCATCTACAGCGCCACTAATACTACCATCGCTATTAAGATCTGGAAAATTTAAATTATCGGTTCCTTCTAAAGCATCAAAACAACCATCATCGTCACTATCTAAATCTAAAGCATCTGGAGTACCATCACCATCACTATCTAAACATTGTGTAGTTGGTGCTATACTTACCAAATCTATTGCCGCTCCGTTCGATGTTCTATCAGGTGTCGCATAAAATTCTATTGTTGTGGTGGCAGTTGTAGCTATAAAATTGCGTTCGTAATAAAACCATTGCTTTGGTCCTCTTATACCATTTACCAACCCCTCTGCTGTATAGTTTAGCGTTTCATCAATAAGGTGGTTATTGCTTGCATCTAGAATATCGATATCTAATGTTACCGGTGCTCCAGCTTCATGCCCTATATCTTCTCCCCAATAAAAGGAAACGGTATATGTTGTACCAATTACTGTATTTACTTCTTGAGATAAGGTATTGTTCACTCCTCCTGTCACATCATTATTACCTGTAACATCTACATATTGCTTGCCATGATATGCAGGTGCATAAATGTCTGAAGTCCAAGAAGGACTTCCTAAGCCTACCCAACCATCTAAGTTAGTCGTATAATTCCATCCAGTTAACTGATTTGAATTATATGAAGCTCCTATAAATGTTCCCGATCCATCTGTAAATCCGTTTGGAAAAGTTGCCGGATCAGTGAAGTCTTGTATCTCAAAAGAAGGGTTGATGATTAAATTACCACAACCTTCATCAAAATCAAGAATTCCATCATTATCATTATCAAGATCGCATACATCATTTATTCCATCCCCATCAGTATCTATTCCAGATGGATCTGTACAACGTTCAATAATACGTACCGTAGCCGTATCACTTTTACCCAATGAAGGACAAAGTGAGTCTGTTGAATCTGTTATAGTATAGTCAAAAGATGTTGTACCAGGAAAAGGTGTTGCCCCACTATAAGTATAGGTTACAATACCGTTTTCAGCATTATCAATAACAACAGAACCAACAGATGGTTGTGTAACGTTTTCTATTGAAAAATTTTCCCCATCTGGTTCAGAATCGTTTGTAAACAAGTGAATTTGAACAGAAACTGAATTTCCATAAGCTATTCGTACCTCATCATCCTCTGCAATTGGAGCATTAGGATTTTCGATTAATTCTGCATCTGTTGTTGTTAAAGTATAATGGTTTGTACCTGCAATTGTGCTTGGTTGCGCTATTGCCGTTGCTATTAATCTTGAATACCCACTTGGCTCAGAAGCATCATAGAAATTAGGATAATGGACTTCTATAATATAGGTTTCATTTTCCCCTAAGGGCAAACCAAAATGAACTTCTTCCGGTTGCTGTGTACCATGCCCATATACTCCATTTACCTGTCTTAGTCCGCTAATAATATTACCTGAACAATCTTTAATTAAAACATTAGTACCGATAGCGACTCTTCCTAAAAACCCACCCGTAGAACCATTAGCACCTCTATCTTCGGTAACATCAATTAACAAGTGGTTATTACGGTTAGCTGCCGGTAAATTATTTATATAAAGTTGATTGCTATTATTATTAATACTTATGTAAATATCAAGATCTCCATCATCATCAATATCAACCATGGTGGTACCTTCACCATCTCTACCTGAGTTAAATTGTTGAGAATCCAAAGAGAAATTCATTGCTGACCCACTACCAATTACACCTGGTGCAGGGGTTGGACTGTTCAATTGATTTATATATAAATAACTTCTACTATTACCCACAAGGATAATATCTATGTCCCCATCATTATCAATATCTCCACCAGCCAAAGCATCTATGCGAGCACCAGAACTACCATTGTCTAAATTACCAGGTTGTGGCAACCCTGGAAAAGATGCTGCTCCTAAGGCTGTAAATACCCCTCCACCATCATTTCTGTGTATTTGTGTTTGACCGTTTTCTGTCCAGACCGCATCTAAATCACCATCGTTATCTAAATCCCATAATCCGTTAGCTCCTTTATTGTTATTTGATGCCTGACCTAAATCTGCGCCATTAGAAAAATTTCCTCCTTGATTTAAAAAGAAATCGTTTTCATCTCGCTTACGCATAAAAATATCTACCCAACCATCATCATTTACATCTGCAGCAGTACCATAATCACCATCTGTAGCAAATTGGTTTAGTCCAAACTCTGTAACACCACTACCGTTACCTGTAGTTATATGAGTAAACAATGCACTTGCAATAGGGTTGGTAACAGTATGGTTTGTATGATCTATAAAATTATTTCTTAAAAGCTCAATACCATTATCATGACTATCAAAAAAGATATCTAAATCTCCATCTCCTTCAAAATCAAAAAAACCAGCACCTTCAGTATTTACATTATTTATATTGATTGTAGCGCCTGTTCTACCTATAGTGATTGGTGCCGTTCCACCTGCTCCATCACCAAAAGTACCATCTGTATTTTGAATAAAAATTTGTATTGCTTTTCTGGCATTGTTATTACCCGAAGAATTAATCATGAAATCTGGTCTTCCATCATTATTAATATCTCCCCAAGCAGCCTGCCTCTCTGCCCAATCGCCCAGCATACCTGGAACTAATATAGGTTGTACATTGGTAAATGTATTATTACCATTGTTACGCATTAAAAAACTCTTTACACTGGCATTATTGTTATTCTCTAGAACAAGAACATCTAAATCTCCATCACCGTCAAAATCGGACCAAGAATGACCTCCATCTTTAGGTTCTCCTAAATCTAAACCATAGGAAGCAGCGTTTTCTGTAAAAGTAGTTTGGGAGTTTACGCTTTTTAAAAAAAGCATGAATACTATGACTGTAATTATATATAACCGCCTAGTTAAAAATAACTTATACTTCTTAATCATTGTAATCTTATCTATATCAATTTTATAAAGATATAAGTAGCGTTACACTATGTAGAATTAATGTTGTGTAAGTCCCAATAATTGACGGTTAAAGCCGATATATGCGAGGTTAATTAAATAAAAAAAACTTATTTACAAGCCTTATTTTAAGTAACGATGTTAATTAAAAATAAACAGTTTAATTCTCTTTAACTCTATATGTAATTTTCCTATTTGTAATAAGTGTGTAATTTTCAACAATACTAAAAGGAGAGAATTCAGAAGTTGAGTTCGATATTGTTGCTGTTGTAGTAACAAAAGTACCTACTACTACACCAGAAGGTAAAGGAATTTTAAATTGAAATTTATTTGTATTATCTATATTTCCATCAACATCTAAATATGAAGAAATTTTAGATGATAAATCCTCTGCAGAACCTTCTATAAATGTTGCTAAATATGTTTGACCCTCTCCGTAATCGGTTGACAACCCTAGTTGATTATCTCCCATATTAGCCGTACCACGATCTACATCTGTTAAAAATATTTCAATAACACTACCTGGTCTTACCCAGCCATTAACTACTAAATTAGAACCAGATACATAAGACCCAGATAGTATTGGAAAGTTTAATAAACCATTTGGCCCGTTATCTGAATCGTTCGATTCATTTAAAGTTACACCATCACCTATAATACTAGAGCTATCCAAATCAATACCCAATGCGTTTGATGCTGTACCATTTGCATAAATAGAGTTTTTAGATATTAAATTACCTGTTGTATTACCGCCTGTTAAAACAATACCTGAACCTCTATTACTTGCTATAACATTATTAATAATAGATGAATTACTACCTAATAACCTAACACCCATATTTTCAATATTACCAGAACAAGCACCTCCATTTTGACCTGAATTGATAATTGTATTTTCTGAAACAACAACATTACCCGATACTCCATCGTCATCAATCGCGAGTGAAGCTGCACTATCAATTAAATTGTGATTAATTATAATACCTGTACCGTTTGTTAATGTAATATTATCATCACAAGGGCTGTTTCCATTATTGGTAATATGATTATTTTCAATGGTTGTTGATGTGCCTCCATTAACTAAAATTCCTGCATCAATATTTGTCGCTATATAGTTTTCATTTATAGATGCAATACCTCCAGTAACTTCTACTCCATAACTTAAATTACCCGCATTTATTCCTGATGCATTCACACCTATTAAAGAGTTAGAAACAGTACCTGTTCCTCCAATGATTTTTATTGCTGAATTGTTATTTGCATAAACAGAAAGGTTGCGAATTGTTACACCATTACCTGTTGTCTGAAATACATCTCCATTATTGCTGTGAACTTGAATTTCTGGCTTGTCAAAATTAGGTAAAGCCACCGCCGAAGTACCTACTGCTGATCCTCCAGAGCCTACACTTCCTGAATTAGAGTCTCCTGAATACGCTGTTTGAGTTCTACCATCAATTATTGTATTTGTTCCTGTAATAACTGAAAGAGGATTACCGTCTGAAATTAAAAGATCAAAAATACCTCCTGTATAATTCGCATCAGCTACTCTACCGAATGCATCTCCTGTTGGTGGAATCATAAATATAGAAGTATCTTCTCCTGCCAATGGATCAAAAATGCTATTTGATTCGATATCTAAACCTGTTTCTCCTAAATTATTAGAATTTATTATAAATTGATTTAAAGAGCCACGGCCATTTTCATTGCTATTAACTATGGTATTAAAATTAAATCCGAAATTTATATTTGTTACACCATTACTAGCTACCGTTACTAAAGAAATTGTTTGAGCATCTCTAGCAATACCTAAAGCTGCATCTTGCAATGCACTAGGGTACGCCCCTCCAATTTCATTATTTATTTCAGTTACTGTATTTGCATCCCCAAATGTCCTATGAGTTTGAACAGCAATACACTCGGTACAATTAAGTCCATTATCTCTATTAGAACGCACTGTAGGATTTACCACTTTAATAAGGTAATCTCCATCTTCCATACCTGCAAAAGAATATTGCCCATTATTATCTGTAATCTTCCTTTCTATAAATTGTCCTTGACCCTTATCTTCAAATAACTCAACTGTTACTCCAGATAAAACTGTTCCACCTGAAATTATTTGATTCCTACCCTCACCTCCTGGGTAATTGATATCTTCAAATACAGTACCTGTTATTAAGTTAGAAGGTACTTTCATTACAACTGCCATATTAATAACATAATCTTGTCCAACATTTACTGTTGCAGTAACTTGAGAATCACCTGGTGAAATATAGTTTGATATATCGTATGTATCTAAATCTACCCCATATGTATCTAATTGATTGTATATTGGTGCAGTGGTATCATCGAAAATAGTTCCGTTATATGCATTATTACCCGTTTGACCACCGTCATCTGCTAGAGTAAATGTTTGGTTAGATTCATTTGTAATAGTTAATGCTTCAGGGTTTGCACCGCTAGAACCTAAAGTATCATCACCTTCCCAGGATAAAAAAGTTGCTTTAGCCCCTAATCCATCAATAGCAAAAAAAGAATCTAATGTAAATTGTGTTCCTGGTGAATTATTTTGTAATCCATCAAACCCTTGGTATAAGTTGATACTTACGGCAGGTAATGAGGGATCTTCATAATATACCATTAATGACCAGCCACCCAATACAGTTGCTGTACTACAATAATTATTAGAGGTATCTATTGTTAAGCCTGAAAAATCAAAATTATTATTATTAATATCCGGTATAGCACTTACTAAACTAGTAACGTCACTTACATAACCATAAAAACTTAAATTTATACTCTGACTAGCGGCAAAGGTAGTTTGATATACAAAACCAGCATTAATAGTCTGACCTTCAAAAGTTACTTGTTCATCACGAACATAACTAGAGTGTGCCCAATATAGATAAGCTGCTTTTATAGTTCCTGTATCGGGTATATTTGAAACTAATTGATTTGAAGAGCTTGTTTGTATAGCACATGAGTTAGAGTCATTACTTTGAGTACGTAAACTACCACCTGTAGTTGCATAATCATAATCACCATCAAACTGTCTAAAAAGTGTTAATGGTACATTTGCTAATATCTGAGAGTTGATCGTTCCTTTACCTGTATCGTCAATATTTACTGCAACATCTGGTGCGTTTGAGCCTGTAAATTCAATAAAAAAGTCTTCATCAAACTCAGGTATACCATCATCTGTTATAGGAACAGAAATAGTACGTTGATACCCTATTGCCCCTGTAAAAGTTAATGTACCTGAAGTAGCTGTATAATCGCTACCTGAAAGTGCTGTATTATTTACTGTTGTATAATCTACAGTAAATGGAGTATTAATAAATCCAAATAGAAAAACATTACGCCCATGGGCTGCTCTTGTAGATGTTACTGTAAATAAAATATTACCTCCATCCTCGTCAATTGACACATCATCGATAACCAATCTAGGTCCTTCAATATTACATTTTATATCTGCTTG
Source organism: Cellulophaga sp. HaHaR_3_176 (assembly GCF_019021925.1). Taxonomy (NCBI): domain Bacteria; kingdom Pseudomonadati; phylum Bacteroidota; class Flavobacteriia; order Flavobacteriales; family Flavobacteriaceae; genus Cellulophaga; species Cellulophaga sp. HaHaR_3_176. Next base: position 432,811 of record NZ_CP058990.1, on the reverse strand, counting down.
AAAACCTGTTCCGTTTGCGTTATTATTCGAAGTAAATCTAAAAGTTAAACAACCCGAAGTACCTGGTGAAGCTGAAAGAGTACTTGGTAAATTATCATTATCATATTGACCAATAAGTGTTGCGCCAGTAGAGTTACCATCGTAAACATAAAGAAAATCACCTCCTGCATCTAAATCAAAACTCGTAAAATCTACCGAAACATAATCAAATCCAGCTTCAGGACATATTGTATGGGTTACATCTAAATTATTGCCGTAATTACCAAGACCTCCTGGATCTAAAAAAATCTTATCACATTCAGTTGTAGTGCTGCCATCATTCATGGTTATAGATTCATTATCTAATATAGAGCCTGTTCCTGTATCTGATATATTTACACTTAGACTTGAAGCGGAGGTCATTTGAATGATAAAGGTTTCCGTATTCTCCAAATTAGTATCATCAAGAATAGGTACTGTAAACGTTTCTGTATCTCCTACATTTCCATTAAAAGTCATAGTTCCTGAAATAGACGTGTAATCTCCTCCTGCTGTTGCAGAACCATTTACTGTTTGATAATTCACAGTAAAAGAACTACCTAACGAAGCCCCATTAGAAGTAGCTGTAAAAGTTGCACTACCATCATCTTCATCAACTGTTACATCGTTAATAGAGATTGTAGGACCATTATAAGCTGTAAACAAAACATTATCTATTCTAATTTGATCTCCATTACCCCAGTTGCCACTTGAAGTTGAAATATATATAGCTGGATTAGATGCTACTTCTGCTGCTGTTAAATTATAAGAAAGGCTTCCTGTAGTATTCGTATTTATATTGAAAACTTGATTAAAGGTTTGTGTGGTCGTATTATAAATGCTGACTGCAAGTGACTCCCCTCCTCTAGCTGTAGCATTATAATCTAAAGTCAAAGTAACTCCACTTGCCCCTGCTAAAGGAACAAATCGATAAATATTTGCTCCATCTAAATTATTAAAAGTTAATTGATTAGAATTAATTGAAATCTTTTCTCCATTTGGACTATTATTATCATTACGTTCAATCCAATTAGAACTGAAATTTTGCGACCCATTATTATTGGAATAACTAATGGACGAAAAATTATCTCTATATGTCTCCTGTCCAACTAATAAATTAATTGAAAAAAAGGTAATTAAGATAAATATAAGTCTACTAAAAAAATTCATGCAATATGGAATCGAGTATTTTGCTTAATAATAAACAAAATGATTACATACAAAATTATTGATAATGCAAGCTTTCAGCTAATATTTGTTGTGTACACAGTAAATTTTATAGTGTAGTAAGGCAGAATTAGTGTTAAGTTTTAGTTTCTTAAAAAAATAAGCGCTTTATCGATCAGCTACAGATAACAAAGCCTTTTTAAAATAGATAAACCTGCAAGACAAAGTCTTGCAGGTTTATAAAATAAATATTATTTATATACTTTACTCTAATATTATAAATTCAGATCTACGATTTAAATCATGCTCTTTAGATGTACATTTAGAGTTATTACCACAACTATTAACTAGTTTGGTTTCTCCAAAACCTTCACCACTTAATCTTTCTTCAGAAAGACCTTTAGAAATCATGTAACCCACAGTGGATTCTGCTCTTTTTTGAGATAGCCAAAGATTATAAGAATCTTTACCTCTACTATCCGTATGAGAATTTACTTTAATTTTTAAACTTGGGTATTTTTCCATAGCAGCAATAACTTTTTGAATCTCAATTTCTGCATCAGGTCTAATATCATACTTATTTAAATCAAAGTAAATAGTACTAAGTTGTAATAGTTTTGCTAAATCGTCTCCGAACCCTCCTGTAACTAAATCTCTCTCTAAATAAAAATCTATCACTTGAGGGTCTCCCTCTGATTTATTTAAATACTCTTCAGAAGGCACGTAACCGTCCATTAAAGCTCTAACAAAATTTCCTTTATCACAATCTATTAAAACCTCATAAAAACCATTAGAATCTGTTAAAACATCTAATATTTCTTTATTATTTTCGTCAATAATCTTAACAGTGGCACCAACTAATACCTGGTTAGACATTTTATCTCTAACTGTTCCTGAAATTTTTTGTTGACAATCTAATACTAAAGGTTTGATCTCTACAAAACTATAAATATCATCATTACCCATTCCAGTTTCTCGATTAGAAGCAAAATAACCTTGTTTTATACTTTCATCAATAATAAATGTAAAATCATCTAATTTACTATTAATAGGTTCGCCTACATTTTTTACAAGTCCTGAATAAGAATTATTTTCAATTTTAGTAGCAAAAACATCTAATCCTCCTAAACCAGGGTGCCCATCAGAAGAAAAGTATAAAATTTCTTTACTTGTAACATATGGGAATGTTTCTCTTGCTTCGGTATTAATAGTACTTCCTAAATTTTCTGGATTTGTAAATGTTCCATCATCATTTATTTGTACTTTAAAAATATCTGACTCTCCTAAACTACCAGGCATATCAGATGCAAAATATAAGGTTTTTTCATCTGCACTCAATGTTGGGTGAGCAACCGAATAACCATCGCTATTAAAAGGTAATTCTTCTATTTGAGTAAATTCACCATCTACAAGTTGTGCTCTAAAAATCTTTAATCTAATAATCCCTGATTCGTCTTTATACGATTTACCTTCTTTAAAGTTATTTCTCGTAAAATATAAAGTTTGACCATCTTTAGTTATTGCTGTAGTAGACTCATGTATTCTAGTATTTATTTCATCATCTAGTTTAACTACATAATCCATAGAAAGACTATCTGCATTTACTTTATACAAATCTAAAAAGTCTTTAGAATTCCAAGTATGTCTGTATTTAGCTAAATTACCAGTATCTTTATCTGAAGAAAATATTAATCCTTCTTTATAAAACGTTGGTGCAAATTCAGAATACTTTGTATTGTATTTAAATGGAGCTATATCGTATCTACCAGAATTTTCTTTAATTTCTTTTTTATAATTTCTTTCTGATTTAAAAGAACTAACTCTAGAATCTCCAGAAGTCATTTCTGAAAATTTTGTCATCAACTCATCTGCTTTATCATATTCACCAAGGCTTCTTAACGTTTGTGAATATCTAAAATAGTAATCAGAAGTAACATCCGCTTCAAACTCGTTTACTAATCTATCGTAAATCTCTGAAGCACTTTTATAATCTGCATTAAAATAGTATGAATTCCCTAACTTTTTTAATATATCTGCAGAAACAAAGCCTTTATCTATAACTTTTTTATAGATATCTATGGCTGGTCTGAACGAGTACTCTTCATATTTAGCATTAGCTTTATCAAGAGTTTTATTATCCTGACCTATAGAGTTTTGAACTACGATAAAGATTAGGATAATTGCAAAAAATATTTTTCTTAACATAATCTATTATTTAGAAGAAACGTGGTGATACTAATTTTTGAAAAGACTTAACCAATTCATATCTCAAGAAAATCTCGAAAGAACCATCATTAAATCTTGTAGAACCTAATTCCGTAGTTTCTTTATCGTAAGCCATTCCAATCATTAATTGATCGCTTATTTGAAAACCTGCCAATGCACTAACTGCTGCATCCCAACGATAAGCTCCACCAAATGTAAATCTATCGTTAAACATAAAGTTTGCTGAAATATCAACTTGCAAAGGTGCTCCACCTACTACTTTCGTTAATAATGCTGGTTTAAATTTAAACTGATCTGAAAGATCAAAAACGTAACCTGTTATTGCATAAAAATTTATTCGTTCTTCTGATAAAAAAGAAACAGATCCTGAGTCTCTATTTGAATTATCAAAATGACTAGTTTCTAATAAATTTGGTGCAGATAACCCTAAATAAAATTTATCGGTATGATAATACATACCTAGCCCAAAATTGGGCGAGAATTTATTTTCAATATTTTCACCTGTAACATTTTCATCATCAAAATTTCTCAATTTTGAAAAATCTAAGTTTAGTAAATTACCTCCAAACTTTAAACCAAAAGATAGTTTTCCTGTTTCAGATACGGGTAATGTATAAGAAATGATACCATCAAAATAAGTTTCTTGAACAGTTCCGTTACCTATTTCATCGTTAACAATTGAAACTCCGTAACCTAACCTACTATTTCTAATAGGTGAATGCAGGTTTAAAGTTTGCGTTGTTGGCGATCCATCTAGCCCAACCCATTGAGATCTATATAGTGCAGCAATACTAAGCTGCCCTCTAGAACCTGCATATGCAGGGTTAACACTCATGGTATTAAACATATATTGCGTATACTGAGCATCTTGTTGTGCATTTGTATTCTGTACAAATAGCAATGTCAGTAAAAATGGTAAAATAAAAATTGATTTATTCATAATATATAGTGTTCTCAATACTATTCTTATTTACTAATATAAATGTAACCGTTGTCTGTAATATTTTTATTATTAATATCTTGATATTCAAATATATAATAATAAATACCTGATGGCAAATACTCTTCTTGAGTTACAGTTGACCTTCCTTTTGATCGACCATCAAATACATTGTTTTGATTATTATAATCAGCACCTTCATAAACAGCTACTCCCCATCTATTAAAAATTTTGATTGTATTATTAAATGCAAACTCTACGTTTCTAATAAATAAGAAATCATTTTTACCATCAGAATTAGGAGTTAACATTTGATTTACTAGAATGATCATTTCTTCTGGTGTATCATCTGTAGGGTCTAAATAATCTGGAATACCATCACCATCTGTATCATCGTTGGTTGGGTTACCATCACCATCAATATCTTCATCTGGTGTGTTGATGCCATCTCCGTCATCATCTAAATCTCTATAGTTGACATCTTCTGTACCGTCTGTATCTGGTAAGTCGTTTCCTGGATCGTTGATCTCATCGTTAACATCAAAACCGTCATTTACATCTGATCCTTCATAACCATCATCTAAACCATCACCATCTGTATCTATACCTGTAAAGGTTTGATCTGGAATACCATCAAAATCAAAATCGTTTCCTTCATTATTATCAGGAACTGAATCGTTATCTGAATCTAAGTCAGTATAATCTGGAGTTTCATCACCATCATGATCGTTTGGTGTTAAACCATCAGGATAAGCACTGTTTAATCCTTCATTATCAATATACGTTGCTGCATCATCCTCATTAGGTGCTATATAACCTTCTGTAGTTTGTGCCTCTACGTTATCTGGAATACCATCATTATCAGCATCGATATCTAAATGATTTGGAATACCATCGCCATCTGTATCGGTTGGATCTGTTAATGGATCATTATCGCCATCTACATTCGCATCTTCTACAGTATCTAAAATACCATCATTATCATCATCTAAATCTGTTGCATCTGGAACACCATCGCCGTCTGTATCAGGACCATTATCATCGGTAGGGTCTAAATAATCTGGAATACCATCACCATCTGTATCATCGTTGGTTGGGTTACCATCACCATCAATATCTTCATCTGGTGTGTTGATGCCATCTCCGTCATCATCTAAATCTCTATAGTTAACATCTTCTGTACCGTCTGTATCTGGCAAGTCGTTTGCTGGATCATTAATTTCATCGTTAACATCAAAACCGTCATTTACATCTGATCCTTCATAACCATCATCTAAACCATCACCATCTGTATCTATACCTGTAAAGGTTTGATCTGGAATACCATCAAAATCAAAATCGTTTCCTTCATTATTATCAGGAACTGAATCGTTATCTGAATCTAAGTCAGTATAATCTGGAGTTTCATCACCATCATGATCGTTTGGTGTTAAACCATCAGGATAAGCACTGTTTAATCCTTCATTATCAATATACGTTGCTGCATCATCCTCATTAGGTGCTATATAACCTTCTGTAGTTTGTGCCTCTACGTTATCTGGAATACCATCATTATCAGCATCGATATCTAAATGATTTGGAATACCATCGCCATCTGTATCGGTTGGATCTGTTAATGGATCATTATCGCCATCTACATTCGCATCTTCTACAGTATCTAAAATACCATCATTATCATCATCTAAATCTGTTGCATCTGGAACACCATCGCCGTCTGTATCAGGACCATTATCATCGGTAGGGTCTAAATAATCTGGAATACCATCACCATCTGTATCATCGTTGGTTGGGTTACCATCACCATCAATATCTTCATCTGGTGTGTTGATGCCATCTCCGTCATCATCTAAATCTCTATAGTTAACATCTTCTGTACCGTCTGTATCTGGCAAGTCGTTTGCTGGATCATTAATTTCATCGTTAACATCAAAACCGTCATTTACATCTGATCCTTCATAACCATCATCTAAACCATCACCATCTGTATCTATACCTGTAAAGGTTTGATCTGGAATACCATCAAAATCAAAATCATTACCTTCATTATTATCAGGAACTGAATCATTATCAGAATCTAAATCGATATAATCTGCAGTATCTTCTCCGTCTGTATTTACTGGAGTCAACCCTTCATTTCCTGAACCTTCATAATTATCATCTAAACCATCCATGTCTGAATCGTTTCCTGATGGTGCAATATAACCATCTGTAGTTTGTGCCTCTACGTTATCTGGAATACCGTCATTATCAGCATCGATATCTAAATGATTTGGAATACCATCGCCATCTGTATCGGTTGGATCTGTTAATGGATCATTATCGCCATCTACATTCGCATCTTCTACAGTATCTAAAATACCATCATTATCATCATCTAAATCTGTTGCATCTGGAACACCATCGCCGTCTGTATCTTTTCCATCATCTGTAGGGTCTAAATAATCTGGAATACCATCACCATCTGTATCATCATTCGTCGGGTCAGTATCATCGTCAATATCTTCATCCGGTGTATTGATACCATCTCCATCATCATCTAAATCTCTATAGTTAACATCTTCTGTACCGTCTGTATCTGGCAAGTCGTTTGCTGGATCATTAATTTCATCGTTAACATCAAAACCGTCATTTACATCTGATCCTTCATAACCATCATCTAAACCATCACCATCTGTATCTATACCTGTAAAGGTTTGATCTGGAATACCATCAAAATCAAAATCGTTTCCTTCATTATTATCAGGAACTGAATCATTATCTGAATCTAAGTCAGTATAATCTGGAGTTTCATCACCATCAGTATTTACTGGAGTCAACCCTTCATTTCCTGAACCTTCATAATTATCATCTAAACCATCCATGTCTGAATCGTTTCCTGATGGTGCAATATAACCATCTGTAGTTTGTGCCTCTACGTTATCTGGAATACCGTCATTATCAGCATCTATATCTAAATGATTTGGAATACCATCATTATCTGTATCAGTTGGGTTTGTTAATGGATCATTATCACCATCAACATTTGCATCTTCAACAACATCCAAAATACCATCGTTATCATCATCTAAATCTGTTGCATCTGGAACACCATCTCCATCTGTATCTTTTCCATCATCTGTAGGGTCTAAATAATCTGGAATACCATCACCATCTGTATCATCATTCGTCGGGTTACCATCACCATCAATATCTTCATCTGGTGTGTTGATGCCATCTCCGTCATCATCTAAATCTCTATAGTTGACATCTTCTGTACCGTCTGTATCTGGCAAGTCATTTGCTGGATCATTAATTTCATCGTTAACATCAAAACCGTCGTTAACGTCTGATCCTTCATAACCATCATCTAAACCATCACCATCTGTATCTATACCTGTAAAGGTTTGATCTGGAATACCATCGAAATCAAAATCATTACCTTCATTATTATCAGGAACTGAATCATTATCAGAATCTAAATCGATATAATCTGCAGTATCTTCTCCGTCTGTATTTACTGGAGTTAACCCTTCATTTCCTGAACCTTCATAATTATCATCTAAACCATCCATGTCTGAATCGTTTCCTGATGGTGCGATATAATCATCTGTAGTTTGAGCTTCTACGTTATCAGGAATACCATCGTTATCTGAATCAATATCTCTGAAATCAGGATTTGGATCATTATCAGAATTGATTGGCGTTATACCTTGACCTGCACCACAATAATTTTCGTAATGATCATCTAAACCATTACCATCTTTATCCATACCACATGGAGCAATAAACTCATTTTCTGTTTGTGCTTCTACATTATCTAATATTCCGTCATTATCAGAATCAATATCTTTATAATCAGGTTTACCATCTTTATCTGTATCAACAGGCATTAAACCTCCACAACTTCCTGGAGATAATTCATAAGCATCATCTAATCCATTACCATCAACATCATTCCCTGATGGCGCTTTGTACATTGAAGTTTTTTGTGCCTCAACATTATCTAAGATACCATCATTATCAGAATCAATATCTAAATAATCTGGTATACCATCTTTATCAGTATCTCTCGGGTTGGTTGCATTGTATCCTTCAACAGTATCTATTATACCATCTCCATCATCATCAATATCTTTCACATCAGGGACCTTATCTCCATCGGTATCCTGGTATAGGATACTAGCCAATAGTGATTTGTCTTCTGAAAAATCAAAAGAAGTTGTAGATATAAGAATAAAGAATATTAATAAAAATTTAGTTGAGTATATAAATACACTCTTAAAATTTTCTCTCAAAGTAATAAAATCCATACGCGCTAGCTTTATATTAAACTAATCACCATATCGTATGTAGGTATTTTTAACAAGTAAGAAGTTGGGACTTCATCATTATAAATGTTAGCGCAAGATATAGCTAAAATTCAAATTGGCTAAATTATTCTAACATAGAAAGTAACAAAACTCTTTTAACAACACATTTTATCGACCAATGGTACGTTTTATCACAAACCTGATCAGGTATAATTACGTATAAATCCTACAAAAAGATTTCACAAATCTACCAAAAAGAAGAAACCATACCGTTTATCGATTCCAAAAAAATCATTAAACTCTAAAAATCAAATAATTACGCAAGTTTAAAAGTGAAAAAATTTACAAATTATTTACTTTTACACATCAGATTAATACAATTATAATTTAACCTATTTTTGCAAAAATTTTATTTATGAGTTTTGAAAGTGAAATTAAAAGAAGGAGAACTTTTGGTATTATATCTCACCCTGATGCAGGAAAAACAACCCTTACCGAAAAATTACTTTTATTTGGAGGAGCAATACAAGAAGCTGGGGCTGTTAAAAACAATAAAATAAAAAAAGGCGCTACAAGTGATTTCATGGAAATTGAAAGACAACGTGGAATTTCTGTTGCGACCTCAGTATTAGCTTTTATTTACAGAGATAAAAAAATAAACATCTTAGATACACCTGGACATAAAGATTTTGCTGAAGACACATTTAGAACTCTAACTGCAGTAGATAGTGTTATTGTTGTAATTGATGTTGCAAAAGGTGTAGAGGAACAAACTGAAAAATTAGTAGAAGTTTGTAGAATGAGAAATATTCCTATCATTGTTTTTATTAACAAGATGGACAGAGAAGGAAAAGATGCTTTTGACCTACTAGATGAAGTTGAACAAAAACTTAATTTAACAGTAACACCTTTAAGTTTCCCTATTGGAATGGGATACGATTTTAAAGGTATTTATAACATTTACGAAAAAAACATAAACCTATTTAGTGGTGATAGTAAAAAAAACATTGAAGACGTTATTGCCTTTAACGACATTAACAGTAAAAAATTAGATACCATAATAGGAGATAAAGCCGCTAATGATCTTAGAGAAAATTTAGAATTAGTTAATGGTGTATACCCTGAATTCAATCAAAAAGAATATTTAGAAGGGAATTTACAACCTGTATTTTTTGGATCTGCATTAAATAATTTTGGTGTTAGAGAACTTTTAGACTGCTTTATTGACATCGCTCCAACACCAAGACCTAAAATGTCTGAAGAAAGATTAGTAGATTCTAAAGAAAAAGATTTTACTGGTTTTGTTTTTAAAATACATGCTAATATGGATCCTAAACACAGGGATAGATTAGCATTTATAAAAATTGTATCTGGTACTTTTGAGAGAAACAAACCTTACTTGCACGTTAGAAATAACAAAAAACTAAAATTTTCTAGTCCAAATGCTTTTTTTGCAGAAAAAAAGGAAATTATAGATATATCATATCCAGGTGATATTGTAGGACTACATGACACCGGGAATTTTAAAATTGGAGATACATTAACTGAAGGCGAACTTTTACACTATAAAGGAATACCAAGCTTCTCCCCTGAACATTTTAGATACATTAATAATGCAGACCCTTTAAAATCTAAACAATTATCAAAAGGTGTTGACCAATTAATGGATGAAGGTGTTGCACAGTTATTTACTCTTGAATTGAATGGACGAAAAATTATCGGTACCGTAGGTGCTTTACAATACGAAGTAATTCAATACCGTTTAGAGCATGAATATGGTGCTAAATGTACATATGAAAATTTCCCTGTATACAAAGCCTGCTGGTTAGCTCCTAAAGACAAAAACAGTGATGAATTTAAAGAGTTTAAAAGAGTTAAACAAAAGTTTTTAGCAAAAGACAAAAGAGGGCAATTAGTTTTCTTAGCTGATTCTCAATTTTCACTACAAATGACACAACAAAAATACCCTAATGTAACACTAAAGTTCACATCTGAATTTGAATAAAAATTATAAGTTTAATTAAATAGATAATTAAACTTATAATTTTTTAAAACAAAAAACCCGCAATATTAATTGCGGGTTTTTTTTATTTATGCCTCTCCAGTGGGGCCAAAATTAATTGGGATAGGAGTTTGCTCATAATCTTTAATAGTTCCATGAGCTTTTTCAAAACGTGTAACATTATCATTTAATGCTTTTAAAAACTTCTTAGCGTGTTGAGGAGTAAGAACTATTCTACTCTTCACTTTCGCTTTTGGAGCTCCTGGCATCATACTAATAAAGTCAACAACAAACTCTGATACAGAATGATTTATAATTGCTAAATTGGAATATATCCCTTCAGCAGTTTTTTCATCTAATTCTATGTTAATTTGTTTTTGATTCTGATCGCTCATTAAAACTAATATTAAAACTTAAACTCTTCTTTACGAGCCATTATTTCATCATACTCTTCCTTAGATCCTACGATAATACTATCATAGTCTCTCATACCTGTACCTGCAGGTATTTTATGACCTACAATTACATTTTCTTTCAACCCTTCTAAGCTATCAACTTTACCAGCTACTGCCGCTTCGTTTAATACTTTAGTCGTTTCTTGGAAAGATGCTGCAGATATAAATGATTTAGTCTGTAATGAAGCACGAGTAATACCCTGAAGTATTGGTGTCGCAGTTGCTGCAATAGCATCTCTAGCTTCAACTAAAGCTTTATCATTTCTTCTTAAAATTGAATTTTCATCTCTTAACTCACGTGCAGTTATTACCTGACCTGCTTTAAGGTTATCTGACTCCCCAACTTCAACAACAATTTTCTTTCCGAAAATTCCATCATTTTCAACTATAAAGTCATCTTTATGAGCTAATTGATTTTCTAAGAATATAGTATCTCCCGGATCTTGTATACGTACTTTACGCATCATCTGACGAACAACAACTTCAAAATGCTTATCATTAATTTTCACACCTTGTAAACGATATACTTCTTGTACTTCATTTACTAAATATTGTTGAACAGCAGAAGGCCCTTTAATAGATAAAATATCTTCTGGCGTTACAGAACCATCTGACAATGGCATACCTGCACGAACATAATCATTTTCTTGAACTAAGATTTGATTAGAAAGTTTAACTAAATACTTTTTAACTTCTCCTAATTTAGACTCAATAATGATTTCACGGTTACCTCTTTTAATTTTACCAAAAGAAACTACTCCATCAATTTCAGAAACTACAGCTGGATTAGAAGGGTTACGCGCTTCAAATAACTCAGTAACTCTTGGAAGACCACCAGTAATATCACCAGATTTAGCAGATTTACGTGGAATTTTAACTAAAATCTTACCTTCTTTAACTTTTTCTCCATCATCTACCATAATGTGAGAACCTACTGGTAAATTGTATGAACGTAATACTTCGTCATTACTATTTTTAATAAGTAATGTAGGTATTAATTTTTTGTTTCTAGATTCAGAAATAACTTTCTCTTGGAAACCTGTTTGCTCATCAATCTCAACTTGGTAAGTAACACCCTGATCAATATTCTCATATACAATCTTACCTGGGAATTCAGTAACGATAACACCGTTATAAGGATCCCATTGACAGATTACATCGTCTTTTGTAATTTTCGCACCATTCTTAATAAACAATTGAGAACCGTAAGGAATGTTATTTGTACTTAATACAATTCCTGTTTTAGCATCTACAATTTTAATTTCAGATGTTCTTGAAATAATAATCTCAGAAGGGTTACCCTCGTTATCAGCTCCTGTAACCGTTCTTAAATCTTCTATTTCAGCTATACCCGAAAATTTAGCATTCAATTTGTTATCTTCAGAAATGTTACCTGCAATACCACCCACGTGGAAAGTACGCAATGTCAACTGTGTTCCTGGTTCACCAATTGATTGTGCTGCAACAACACCAACTGCTTCACCTCTTTGAACCATTTTATTAGTAGAAAGGTTTCTACCGTAACATTTACCACAAATACCTTTTTTAGCTTCACAAGTTAATGCAGAACGAACTTCAACTTTCTCTATTGGAGAAGCTTCTATTAGTCTAGCATCAGCTTCATGAATCTCTTGACCTGCTGTTAACAATAACTCTTCAGTTAAAGGATTGTAAACATCATGTAGAGCAACTCTACCTATTATTCTTTCTTTTAAAGATTCAACGATTTCTTCGTTTTTCTTAAGTGCTTCAACTTCAATACCTCTTAATGTTCCACAATCTTCAGTATTAATAATAACATCCTGAGAAACATCAACCAAACGACGTGTTAAGTAACCTGCATCGGCAGTTTTTAATGCTGTATCCGCAAGACCTTTACGTGCACCGTGAGTAGATATAAAGTATTCAAGAATTGAAAGCCCCTCCTTAAAGTTAGAAAGAATCGGGTTTTCAATAATTTCACCACCACCAGCAGTCGATTTTTTAGGTTTAGCCATCAAACCACGCATACCTGTTAACTGACGAATTTGCTCCTTAGAACCCCTCGCACCAGAATCAAGCATCATATACACTGAGTTAAATCCTTGCTGATCTTCGCGAATACGCTTCATAGCAAGTTCTGTTAACTGTGCATTGGTAGATGTCCAAACATCAATTACTTGGTTGTAACGTTCATTGTTAGTAATAAGACCCATATTATAATTGGCCATAATACCTTCAACTTGTCCATTAGCATCAGCAATCATTTCATGTTTTTCTGGCGGTATAATAATATCACCTAAACTAAATGAAAGACCACCTTTGAAAGCGAACTCGTAACCCATTGTTTTAATCTTATCTAAGAAATCAGCAGTAGTAGGCACATCTGTAGCCTCTAAAATACCACCAATAATATCTCTTAAAGATTTTTTATTCAATACGTCATTTATGTAACCAGCTTTTTCAGGTACCATTCTATTAAATAGAACTCTACCTACTGTTGTTGGAATAATTTGGTATACCAACTCACCAGCTTCATTGAAGTCTTTTGCTCTTACTTTTACACCTGCATTCAAGTCAACCATGCCCTCATTATGAGCAATAACAACCTCTTCTGCAGAGTAAAAAGTTAACCCTTCACCTTTAATAGGCACTTCAGGTGTAGATTTACGTTCTTTGGTCATGTAATAAAGACCCAAGACCATATCCTGAGATGGTACCGTAATAGGAGAACCATTCGCAGGATTTAATATATTATGAGAAGCCAACATTAATAATTGACATTCTAAAATTGCCTCTGGCCCTAATGGTAAATGAACAGCCATTTGATCCCCATCAAAATCCGCATTAAATGCAGTACATACTAATGGATGTAAACGAATAGCTTTACCTTCAATTAATTTAGGTTGAAATGCTTGTATACCTAAACGGTGTAATGTAGGAGCCCTGTTTAATAAAACCGGATGACCTTTCAATACGTTCTCTAAGATATCCCAAACAACAGGCTCTTTTTTATCTATAATTTTCTTAGCAGACTTTACCGTTTTAACAATACCTCTTTCAATCAATTTACGGATTACAAAAGGTTTGTATAATTCTGCAGCCATATCTTTTGGAAGACCACATTCAAATAATCTTAATTCAGGTCCTACAACAATTACAGAACGTGCTGAATAATCCACACGCTTACCAAGTAAGTTTTGACGGAAACGACCTTGTTTACCTTTTAAAGAATCAGAAAGTGATTTTAAAGGTCTGTTAGATTCTGTTTTAACAGCAGATGCTTTTCTTGTGTTATCGAATAAAGAATCAACAGATTCTTGAAGCATACGCTTCTCGTTTCTAAGAATAACTTCTGGAGCTTTTATCTCAACTAACCTTTTTAAACGGTTGTTACGGATTATCACCCTTCTATACAAATCATTTAAATCTGAAGTCGCAAAACGACCACCATCTAAAGGAACTAGAGGACGTAATTCTGGTGGAATAACAGGGATTACTTTCATAATCATCCACTCAGGTCTGTTTTCTCTATTTTCTTGAGACTCTCTCAAAGATTCAACAACCTGAAGTCTCTTTAAAGCTTCTGTTTTACGTTGCTTAGAAGTTTCTGTGTTTGCTTTATGTCTTAACTCATAAGAAAGCACATCTAAATCGATGCGAGCTAAAATATCAATTAAACATTCAGCACCCATTTTAGCAATAAACTTATTTGGGTCTGTATCTTCTAAATATTGATTTTCTACAGGAACAGATTCTAAAATATTTAAATATTCTTCTTCTGTTAAGAAATCCATTTTATTGATTTCTTCTCCTTCAGGACCTTTAGCAATACCTGGTTGAATAACCACATAACGCTCGTAATAGATAATCATGTCTAATTTCTTAGACGGTAACCCTAATAAGTATCCAATTTTATTTGGTAATGAACGGAAATACCAGATATGAGCTACAGGAACAACTAAATTAATATGTCCTACTCTATCTCTACGTACTTTCTTCTCTGTAACTTCTACACCACAACGATCACATACAATACCTCTATAACGGATTCTCTTGTACTTACCACAAGCACATTCGTAATCCTTTACAGGGCCAAAAATACGTTCACAAAAAAGACCGTCACGCTCTGGTTTGTGCGTTCTATAGTTAATAGTTTCAGGTTTTAAAACTTCACCTTTAGATTCTGCCAAAATTGATTCTGGAGAAGCCAAGCCTATTGAAATTTTATTGAACCTTTTTACTGTGTTATTATCTCTTTGTCTAGCCATAACAATATGGTGATGATAAATTAAATTTGTGTTACTAAATAGTGTCTCTTAAAAAACCTATTGCTACTACTCCTCAAGTCTAATGTCTAAACCTAATCCCTTAAGTTCATGCATTAATACATTGAATGATTCTGGTAAACCAGGTTCTGGCATTGTTTCACCTTTAACAATAGCCTCATAAGTTTTAGCTCTACCTACAACATCATCAGATTTAACTGTTAATATTTCACGTAGAGTAGCAGAAGCTCCATATGCTTCTAATGCCCAAACTTCCATCTCTCCAAAACGTTGACCACCAAATTGTGCTTTACCACCTAATGGCTGTTGTGTAATTAAAGAGTACGGTCCTATAGAACGAGCATGCATCTTATCATCAACCATGTGTCCTAGTTTCAACATATAAATCACACCTACAGTTGCAGGTTGATCAAAACGCTGACCTGTTCCACCATCATAAAGATATGTATGACCGAATCTAGGAATTCCAGCTTCGTCTGTATAAGCATTTATTTGATCAAGAGTAGCACCATCAAAAATTGGAGTTGCATATTTCTTACCTAATTTTAAACCTGCCCAACCTAGAACAGTTTCATAAATCTGACCAATGTTCATACGAGATGGTACACCTAATGGATTTAACACAATATCAACAGGTGTTCCATCTTCTAAGAAAGGCATGTCTTCATGTCTTACTATTCTTGATACAATACCCTTGTTACCATGACGACCCGCCATCTTATCACCAACTTTAAGCTTACGTTTTTTAGCAACATAAACCTTAGCTAATTTCATAATACCAGCTGGCAATTCATCACCAACAGATATTGTAAACTTATCTCTTCTCAAGTTACCTTGAAGGTCATTAAGTTTAATTTTATAGTTATGTAACAAATCTGTTACCATAACATTATTCTCTTTATCTGTCGTCCAACTTCCACCTACTAAGTGAGCAAAATCATCTACAGCATTAAGCATTTTCATTGTGTATTTCTTTCCTTTAGGAAGAACTTCTTCTCCTAAATCGTTTAATACACCTTGAGAAGTTTTACCATTAACAAGATTAAATAGTTTTTCAACTAAAACATCTTTAAGTTGTTGGAATTTAACTTCATATTCTAATTCTAATTTAGAAATTGCTTCTTTATCTTCAGAGCGTTTTCTCTTATCTTTAATCGAACGAGAGAATAATTTCTTATCAATAACAACACCCCTAAGAGATGGAGATGCTTTTAAAGATGCATCTTTAACATCACCTGCTTTATCACCAAATATTGCACGAAGTAATTTTTCTTCTGGTGTTGGATCAGATTCTCCTTTCGGAGTAATTTTACCAATTAAAATATCACCAGGTTTAACTTCAGCACCAATTCTAATCATACCATTCTCATCCAAGTCTTTTGTAGCCTCTTCTGAAACGTTTGGTATATCATTAGTTAATTCTTCAGCACCTAATTTAGTATCTCTAACTTCTAAAGAATATTCATCAACATGAATAGATGTAAAGATATCTTCACGAACAACTTTCTCTGAAATTACAATTGCATCCTCAAAATTATACCCCTTCCAAGGCATAAAGGCAACTTTTAAGTTTCTACCTAAAGCTAACTCTCCATTTTCAGTTGCATAACCTTCACAAAGTACTTGACCTTTATTAACTTTATCACCCTTTCTTACGATAGGCTTAAGATTAATACTAGTACCTTGATTTGTTTTTCTGAATTTAACAAGTTCATACGTTTTAGAATCATCCTCAAAGCTAACTAAACGCTCTTCTTCAGTTCTATCATATTTGATTGTTATAATCTGAGAATCAACATACTGAATAGTTCCATTACCCTCAGCGTTTATTAACACTCTTGAATCAGAAGCTACCTGACGTTCTAATCCTGTACCTACTATAGGAGCATCAGGACGTAATAAAGGAACTGCCTGACGCATCATGTTAGATCCCATCAATGCTCTGTTCGCATCATCATGTTCCAAGAAAGGAATTAAAGATGCAGAAATAGATGCAATTTGATTAGGAGCTACATCCGTATATTGAATTTCAGCTGGGTCTACAACAGGGAAATCTCCTTCTTCTCTTGCAATTACCTTTTCAGCTGTTATATTGCCTTCATCATCCATAGGAATATTTGCTTGCGCAATTTTCATTCCTTCTTCTTCTTCGGCACTTAAATATGTATAATTATTAATATCAACTTTACCATTTTCAACCTTTCTATATGGAGTCTCTAAGAAACCTAATGGGTTTACTTTTGAGAATACAGAAAGAGAAGAAATAAGACCAATGTTTGGTCCTTCTGGAGTTTCAATAGGACATAATCTACCATAGTGTGTATAGTGAACATCACGAACCTCAAAACCAGCTCTCTCTCTAGATAAACCTCCTGGCCCTAAAGCCGAAAGTCTTCTCTTATGAGTAATCTCTGCTAATGGATTCGTTTGATCCATAAACTGAGATAATTGGTTTGTACCAAAGAAAGAGTTAATTACAGAAGATAAAGTTTTAGCATTGATTAAATCGATAGGTGTAAAAACCTCATTATCACGAACGTTCATACGTTCACGAATAGTCCTAGCCATACGTGCTAAACCAACACCAAACTGTTGAGATAATTGCTCACCTACAGTTCTAACACGACGATTAGAAAGGTGATCAATATCATCAATTTCAGCTTTAGAATTGATTAACTCAATCAAATACTTTATAATAGTTATAATATCTTCTTTGGTCAAAACCTGTTTGTCCATTCCGATATCTAAACCTAATTTTTTATTCATTCTATAACGACCAACTTCACCTAAGTTGTAACGTTGATCAGAAAAGAATAACTTATCAATTATACCACGCGCAGTTTCCTCATCTGGCGGCTCAGCATTACGTAATTGACGATAAATATGCTCTACAGCTTCTTTTTCAGAGTTTGTAGGATCTTTTTGTAATGTGTTATGAATAATACCATAATCAGATTGAGCAGCACTTTCTTTATGCAAAAGAACAGTTTTAACATCTGCATCAACAATTTGATTGATGTGATCTTTTTCAAGAACAGTATCTCTATCTAAAATGATTTCATTTCTTTCAATAGAAACAACCTCACCAGTATCTTCATCAACGAAATCTTCATGCCAAGTATTTAATACTCTCGCAGCCAATTTACGTCCTAATACTTTTTTAAGTCCTGCAACAGAAACTTTAACCTCTTCAGAAAGGTCAAAAATCTCTAATATATCTTTATCACTTTCAAAACCAATAGCTCTGAATAATGTAGTTACAGGTAATTTTTTCTTTCTATCAATGTAAGCGTACATAACGCCATTGATATCGGTAGCAAATTCTATCCAAGAACCTTTGAAAGGAATTACTCTTGCAGAATATAATTTTGTTCCATTTGCATGGAATGATTGTCCAAAAAATACACCTGGAGATCTATGTAATTGAGATACAACTACACGCTCAGCACCATTTATAACAAAGGTACCACTTGGTGTCATGTAAGGGATAGTCCCTAAATATACATCCTGAACAATAGTTTCGAAATCCTCATGTTCCGGATCAGTACAATATAATTTTAACCTTGCTTTTAGCGGAACGCTATGGGTAAGACCACGCTCAATACACTCTTGTATTGAATAACGAGGTGGGTCTATAAAATAATCTAAAAACTCTAATACGAACTGATTTCTCGTGTCCGTAATAGGAAAGTTTTCCATGAACGTATTATATAGTCCTTCGTCTCCCCTTTCATCAGATTTAGTTTCTAATTGAAAAAAATCTTGAAATGATTTAACCTGAATGTCCAAGAAATCCGGGTAATTTGGAATGTTCTTAGCGGATGCGAAATTTATTCTTTCAGTCTGATTTGTAAACATCAATGGACAAAATTTTGATTATGAATACTTACTCTAAAATTGTATGTATTTAATGGCTACATACATAAATAAGTTTAGGTCTAGCCACAAAAGTGGAAAGACCTAAACCAATACTATTATGGTTGCTTCTATTATTTAAGCTCAACTTCTGCTCCAGCTTCTTCTAATGACTTAACAATTCCTTCTGCTTCATCTTTAGTAATACCTTCCTTGATAGCTTTTGGTGCGCTATCAACGATATCTTTAGCTTCTTTTAAACCTAAACCAGTTAATTCTTTAACTAATTTTACAACTGCTAATTTAGATGCTCCAGCAGCTTTTAAGATAACATCAAATTCTGTTTTCTCTTCAGCAGCTTCACCACCTGCAGCACCTCCAGCAGCAACTGCAACAGCAGCAGCAGCAGGCTCGATACCATACTCATCTTTTAATATAGTAGCTAACTCATTTACCTCTTTTACAGTTAAGTTAACTAATTGTTCTGCGAAATCTTTTAAATCTGCCATTTTTCTATCGTTTAATAAATTTTTAAAATATAATTGTTTGTAGTGCGTACGTTTTATTTCTCTGATAAAGTTTTAAGAATACCAGCAATTTTTCCTCCACTAGCCTTAAGCCCAGAAATAACATTCTTAGCTGGAGACTGAAGTAAAGTAATAATATCACCAATAACTTCTTCTTTAGATTTGATATTAACTAATGACTCTAATTGATCATCACCAATATAAACCGCTTCTTCAACAAAAGCTCCTTTTAACAAAGGCTTATCTTTAGTCTTCGCTCTAAAAGCTTTAATTAATTTTGCAGGACCATTACCAGTCTCAGCAAACATTAAGGAAGTACTACCCTTTAAAACACTAGGAAGTTCACCAAATTCTTTATCAGAAGCCTCCATTGCTTTTGCTAGCAATGTATTTTTTACAACTGCTAATTTAATATTAGCTTTAAAACAAGCTCTTCTTAAATCAGAAGTTACTACTGCATTTAAACCAGAAATATCAGCTAAATAAATAGTTGCATTATCCCCTAATTGTGCAGTTAAATCTTCTATTGCGTTTAATTTTTCGTCTCTTGTCATGATTTAATTGGAATTAAACTGATTTAGCATCT
This sequence comes from Cellulophaga sp. HaHaR_3_176, assembly GCF_019021925.1. Taxonomy (NCBI): domain Bacteria; kingdom Pseudomonadati; phylum Bacteroidota; class Flavobacteriia; order Flavobacteriales; family Flavobacteriaceae; genus Cellulophaga; species Cellulophaga sp. HaHaR_3_176. Next base: position 412,478 of record NZ_CP058990.1, on the reverse strand, counting down.
AATTGTACACTAGGACTCATAGTACTAGACATGAAAATACTTTTAATATAAACACCTTTTGCAGCTGTCGGTTTTAATTTGTTAAGGGTATCAATAAGTTCTTTTGCATTTTCCTGAATCTTCTCTGCAGAGAAAGAAACTTTACCAATTGCAGCATGAACAATACCTGTCTTATCAACTTTAAAATCGATTTTACCAGCTTTTACTTCAGATACAGCCTTAGCCACATCCATAGTTACAGTACCAGTCTTTGGGTTAGGCATTAAACCTCTAGGACCTAAAACTCTACCTAAAGGACCTAATTTACCCATAACACTTGGCATAGTGATGATTACATCAACATCTGTCCAACCAGCTTTAATTTTATCTAAATATTCATCTAACCCAACAAAGTCAGCACCAGCTTCTTTAGCCTCTGCTTCTTTATCTGGAGTAACTAATGCTAAAACTTTAACATCTTTACCAGTTCCATGTGGCAATGTAACCACACCACGAACCATTTGATTAGCTTTCCTAGGATCAACACCTAAACGAACTGCTAATTCAACAGAAGCATCAAACTTAGCTGTTGTTATTTCTTTTATTAAAGCAGAACCTTCTTCTACAGAATAAATTTTATTCTTGTCTATCTTAGAAAGCGCTACTTTTTTATTTTTTGTTAATTTTGCCATTATAAATGCTTTTAAGATATTAAAAAGGTCTAGTACCTGAAACTTTTAAACCCATAGATCTCGCAGTTCCGGCAACCATGCTCATAGCAGATTCTACCGTAAATGCGTTTAAATCTACCATTTTATCTTCAGCGATTGTCTTAATCTGATCCCAAGAAACGTTTCCGTTCTTAACACGATTAGGCTCTCCAGATCCTTTTTTAATCTTTGCCGCTTCCATAAGCTGAACTGCCGCCGGCGGTGTCTTTACAACGAAGTCAAACGACTTATCTTTGTATACCGTGATAGCAACAGGTAAAACTTTACCCTGTTTGTCCTGTGTACGCGCATTAAATTGCTTACAGAACTCCATGATGTTAACACCGGCAGCACCTAAAGCGGGTCCGACCGGTGGCGATGGATTCGCTGCACCTCCCCTAACTTGTAGTTTAACTACTTTACTTACTTCTTTTGCCATTGTTTAAAATTAAATTAAATTGTGTTTACTGGAAGCAACACAATTTTTTATGTAACAGTTATATTTATACTTTTTCCACTTGCATATAACTCAACTCCAATGGTGTTTTTCTTCCGAAAATCTTAACCATTACCTCAAGCTTACGCTTTTCTTCATTAATTTTCTCAACAGTACCATTAAAACCATTAAAAGGTCCATCAATCACCTTAACAGTCTCACCAAGTACAAATGGTATAGCTACACTATCCGTAGTTACTGTCAACTCATCAACCTTGCCTAACATTCTATTTACTTCAGATTTTCTAAGCGGAACAGGATCTCCTCCTTTTGTCTCCCCTAAAAAACCTATAACATTAGTAATAGATCTAATAACATGAGTCATCTCTCCACCTAAATTTGCCTTAACCATAATGTAACCAGGAAAATAAACTCTTTCTTTATTTATTTTCTTACCATTACGAATTTGAACAACTTTTTCAGTAGGAACAAGAACCTCCTCTAAGTAATCACCAAAACCCAACCTAGCCACCTCTGACTCGATATAACCCTTAATTTTGTTTTCCTGACCACTTACAGCCCTTACCACATACCATTTTTTCTCTAAAACATCAGACATAAAAAAAAAGCTTTTTTAATTATTTATTACGTTATCAAAATAGAATGTAATCAACTTACTAAAAAGGCTATCTACGCCCCAAGTTGCCAAAGCAAACAAAATAGAAAAGACAGCAACAATTACCATTAAGTTAGTAGCTTCTGCTCTAGCTGGCAATGTTATATTCGTTCTAAGTTCTTCTATGGACTCCTTGATATATGTTAACATACTGCGAAAGATTTAACTTTAATTATAAAAAAAAATGAAATCTTACTTTCATTTTTTTATTTGCACGGGAGGGGAGACTCGAACTCACGACACCTGGTTTTGGAGACCAGTGCTCTACCAACTGAGCTACACCCGTATATATTTACATCGAAAGGTATCTGCTATTAGCAGACACCCTCAATGAAAATACTTTATTTATAATCTTATAAATGAATTAATCAATAATCTCAGTTACCTGACCAGCTCCTACAGTTCTACCACCTTCACGGATAGCGAAACGAAGACCAACACTCAATGCAATTGGAGATAACAAATCAACAATAATTGTAAGGTTATCACCTGGCATTACCATCTCAACTCCTTCAGGAAGATTAATAGTACCAGTAACATCTGTAGTTCTTACATAGAACTGAGGACGATAGTTATTATGGAATGGAGTATGACGACCACCTTCTTCTTTCTTAAGAACGTAAACCTCCGCCTTGAACTTGGCATGCGGCTTAACAGAACCCGGCTTACAAATAACCATACCTCTTTTGATTTGTGTTTTTTCAACACCTCTCAATAAAAGACCAACGTTATCACCAGCTTCACCTCTATCTAGTATCTTACGGAACATTTCAACACCCGTAACAGTAGAAGTTAACTTCTCAGCACCCATACCGATAATCTCAACAGGATCTCCAGTATTAGCAACTCCAGTTTCTATACGACCAGTAGCAACTGTACCACGACCAGTAATCGTAAATACATCCTCTACAGGCATTAAGAAATCTTTTTCAACATCTCTCTTTGGTAACTCAATCCAAGTATCAACAGCCTCCATTAAAGACATAACCGTATCAACCCATTTTTGCTCACCATTCAAAGCTCCTAAAGCCGAACCAGCAACAACAGGACCATTATCACCATCATATTCATAGAAAGAAAGTAATTCTCTAACTTCCATTTCAACTAATTCCAATAACTCTTCATCATCAACCATATCCACTTTATTCATGAATACAACCATTCTAGGAATACCAACCTGGCGACCTAAAAGGATATGTTCACGAGTTTGAGGCATTGGACCATCAGTAGCAGCAACAACAAGAATAGCACCGTCCATTTGAGCAGCACCCGTAACCATGTTCTTTACGTAATCCGCGTGACCTGGACAGTCAACGTGAGCGTAATGACGATTAGCAGTTGAATATTCAACGTGAGATGTATTAATTGTAATACCTCTTTCTTTTTCTTCTGGTGCGTTATCAATTGAGTCAAAACTTCTCAATTCAGACAATCCTGCGTTCGCTAAAACCGTTGTAATAGCGGCAGTCAATGTAGTTTTACCGTGATCTACGTGTCCAATAGTACCGATATTTAAATGCGGTTTAGAACGATCAAATGTTGCCTTAGCCATGTTTATTGAATTTTAATCTTAGTTTATATTAGTGTACAATTTACGTCTTATTTGAGCCAATGATGAGATTTGAACTCATGACCTCTTCCTTACCAAGGAAACGCTCTACCCCTGAGCTACACCGGCCTGTCTGAGTTCAAAATCATTAAACAAAAAGATCAAAACTCAAAAAAACAACCTTACACTCAAGGTTTAAAAGAGCGAGAGACCGGGTTCGAACCGGCGACATTCAGCTTGGAAGGCTGACGCTCTACCAACTGAGCTACTCTCGCATTATTATCACAACTATTAAAGTTGCTACTTTTAAATTCAAAATTTCAAAATCATTAAATAAAAAACACTTCGTTTTTTATCTCAAAACTAACACCACACAAAGGTAATGAAAATTTTAGTGGGGAGAGCAGGATTCGAACCTGCGAAGACGTAGTCAGCAGATTTACAGTCTGCCCTCGTTGGCCGCTTGAGTATCTCCCCAAACCATTATTTTAAAAGAACTACATTTAAGAGCCGATGGAGGGACTCGAACCCACGACCTGCTGATTACAAATCAGCTGCTCTAGCCAGCTGAGCTACATCGGCTTTTTACTGCTTTTTTCGTTAAAAAAAAGCCCACTATTTCTAACGGATTGCAAATGTAGATATATTTTTAAATATTCAAAAACATTTTTCATTTTTTTTTCTCATTTACCTTCTTTTTTTTTCATTTCTACCCCAACCACATACTCAAAGCACCGCAACCTAAAGCAATTAAATTATCAAAACACCAAAACTAGCTTACTACAATAAATTCATTTCTAGCAACATAGACTTTTATTATACATAATAAAAACCCTTTTCGCTTTATTTCTTTCAATTTTAAAATATATACCACATCAAATCATTTTATTATAAAATAAATTTAAATGATTTAATTTATTTTATAATAATTCAAGCTCACACCTAAATAACAACCACAAAATACCGTATTTACTTTAAGTAAAATTAAAAAAAGCATAACTAATATTTTATCATTTTTTATTTCTCGGATGAGACAAAAGGTGAACTTTTTTCAACTCAGCAATACTATTATGAGTATAAACCTGCGTCGAAGCCAAACTAGCATGCCCCAACAATTCTTTTACAGAATTTAAATCAGCACCTTTATTTAATAAATGCGTAGCAAAAGTATGACGAAGGATATGTGGACTTTTTTTTACCTTAGATGAAACTAAACCTAAATAATGGTTAACAACTCTATAAACAAGAGTTTCATAAATCTTATCTCCTTTTTTTGATAAAAAAACAAAATCTATTTTTTCCGAACCCTCAACCCCCCTTCTTTCTTGAAGATATAAAGCAAATAATTTTTTAAGAGAACCTAGCAATGGCAAAACGCGCTCTTTATTTCTTTTCCCTAAAACCTTAATCAAACCTTGATCAACATCTAAATTACTGAGTCTTAAATTCACCAACTCCACCCTTCTTATACCTGTAGCATAAAGTAACTCTACAATTAACTTATCACGAACTCCTTCAAAATTTTCCGGAAACGGAATCTCAAATAGAATTTTATTCATTTCATCTTCCGAAAAGGGAATTTCTATTTTTTTTGGAGTTTTTAAAGACTTATGCTTTAACAAAGGACTAATCTCAATCTCTCCTATTTTCTGCAAAAATTTATAATACGCCTTAAGCGAAGATATTTTCCTATTAATTGTTCTATTTGAGTGTTTTAAATTAACCAATTCCACAATCCAACTTCTAACAACCGTATAATCTACTTTATCAATAACAGCTTGCTTAAAATTTTCGCTACAAAACAAAGCAAATTCCTGAAGATCTGCATGATAAGCAACTACTGTATTTTCAGCATATTTTTTCTCTAAAGAAAGGTATGTAACAAAAGAAGAGACACTCATAAAGTAAAGTTATAATATATACCACACTTTTAAAAAATTAAATTGAAAACAAAAAAAAGCCTTGCAATAAATGCAAGGCTTTAATATTATAATATATTACTGTAAATTATATTTCTTCTTGATCTCTTAAACCTTGAATATAATGTGCTTTCTGAATCTGAGCTCTACGCTCTACAGAAGGCTTATTAAATTGTTGACGCTTTCTTAATTGACGCATTGTTCCAGTTCTATCGAACTTACGCTTGAAACGCTTTAATGCTCTATCTATGTTTTCTCCTTCTTTTATTGGTATAATTAACATGGGCTAAAACCTCCTCTCTTTAGTGATTAAGGCTGCAAATATAATATTTTTTATCGATTAACAAATATAAATTCAAAATAAAATTCATGTTTTATTTGCCAAAACACCTCAACACCCTATCATTATTACTATTCTACTGTTTTATATTCTTTTTTATCTATAATAATTTTAGATAAAATTTCTTTTAAAATCTCTGAAGTTCCTCCTCCAATAGGCCCAAGCCTACTATCTCTCAAAAGTCTAGCCATCGGATAATCTTCCATATAACCATAACCCCCTAAAAACTGTAAACACTCGTAAATAGCCTTATCTGCCATTTCAGTAGATTTCAATTTTGAAATTGTAGCCTCTTTAACTACATATTCCCCTTTATTTAATCTATATGCCACTAAGTAATTATACTCTCTACAAATTTCCATATCAGCATAAAGATCTACAAATCTATGCCTTAAAGCCTGATATTTATTTATAGCATTACCAAAAGCATGACGCTCAGACATGTATTGTTGAGCATAATCTAAAGCATATTCAGCACGCGCATGAGCATTAACACCCATTATCAACCTTTCCAATGCAAAATGCTCCATTATATAAGAGAATCCTTTATTTTCTTCACCCATTAGATTAGATGCTGGTATCACAACATTATCAAAAGCAATTTCCCCTGTATCAGAAGCACGCCATCCTAATTTGTCTAATTTTGTAGCCGAAACTCCATCTGTATTCTTGTCGATTATAAAAATACTTATCCCTTTATTTCCTAATTCTGGTTTAGTTTTAGCCGCAACTATCATATAATCACAATAAACTCCATTTGTTATAAATGTCTTTGATCCATTAATAACATAAGTATCTCCGTTTTTTTCAGCATTAGTTCGCATACCCGCAACATCACTACCTCCAAATGGCTCTGTAATACACAAACAGCCTATTTTATCACCAAGAACACTTGGCGTCAAATACTGCTCTTTGATTGCCGAGTCAGCCTCTTTGTTTAAATGAGTCATTGCTAAATACGAATGCGCCCATATAGCAGCCGCAAAACCTCCTGAATTAATTTTCTGAAGTTCTTCTAAAAGAATTACTGTATAGAACAAATCTAACCCTAAACCTCCATCTGCTTCTGCTGTAGCAAGCCCAAAGTACCCCATGTCTCCAAACTTTTTCCAAATAAAACGTTCGATAGTTCCAGTTGCCTCCCATTTATCAATATGAGGAACAACTTCTTTTTTCAAAAAATCTTTCAAGCTTGCTCTAAACAACTCATGTTCTTCAGTGAAGTACATACTTTTCATAGGTCTTTTTTTTTATAAAGCCAAATATAAAGATATTCTATTAATTTTTTCTGAAGGAAATCCCTCTATTTTCGACAATTCCTCAAAAGATGAAAACCCATTATTTTCCTCTCTGTATTGAACTATTTTATTAGAAAGAATATAATTTAAATATAAATTTTTAGATAACTCTGATGCTGAAGATGTGTTCAAGTTAATTTTAATGATATTGGGTTTCGTTATAATTTTAAATTTCTGAAGTGTTTTTTCGACTACTTCAGGTTTTAAACCATAAACATCATATAATTGATCTTCGACCAAGAACCCCCCTAGCCTATCTCTAAACTTAACAATTCGCAATGAAAGTTTATCACCTATACCGTAAATAGTTTTAAAATCTTCTGACGAAGCTTTATTAATATCCTGTTTTATTACTAAACTATTCTTATTTTGAGCTTTAGAAGTATTATTTTGTTTCGTATTATATTTTTTGAATGTTTTCCATTCTGGAAATTTAAAAAAAGGAGAGATTATATTTAATAAAGAATCTGAAACCCTTGTAACTACTTGAAACTCTAAATTTGAATTAACAAATTTATTTTGACTTCTATATTTGTGAAGCCTTTTTATTTCCTTAACAGACATTCCTAATTTATAACCTTTATAATCTGAAATATAATTAGGGTTGAACGGAAAAAAAGATTTTCCATCTTTCTCCTTGTTTTTCTTTAGAAGTAAGACTCGTTTTTCAACTTCTTGATTTAAGACAAAGCTTGAATCATTATCTGTCTTATATGATTTATAAGCATAATAGCCTAATTGTAAAAATATTATTATGCCTAATAAAAAGAAAATCCCACTTCGTTCTTGTTTATCGAACTTGAAGTGGGATTTAAATTTATTCATGATTTTATTTATTATTTAGCAGCCTCTTCTTCTCTTTGTCTTCTAAATAATTGATTTGATTTTAATTTTATCAAATACTCCTTTAAATCTTTTTTAACCTCACCAGACATTATATAAAGTCCTATAATATTAGGGAAAGACATTGCTAGAATCATCATATCTGAAAAATCTAATACAGCTCCTAAACTTACAGATGCACCTATTACAACAAATACTAAAAAGAACATTTTGTAAATAAACTCAGTTCTTTTACTCTTTCCAAAAAGGTAAGTCCAAGCTCTCATTCCATAATAAGACCAAGAAATCATTGTAGAAAATGCAAATAAGAAAACTGCCAATGCCAATACATATGGGAACCAAGAAATTTGACTACCAAAAGCATCAGATGTTAACTGAGCACCCGCCATACCTTCTACTTCATGCATACCCGTAAATATCAATACTAAAGCTGTTAGCGTACAAACAACAACAGTATCTATAAAAGGCTCTAATAAAGCAACAAAACCCTCTGATGGCGGATGATTTGTTTTTGCAGTACTATGCGCAATAGCTGCTGAACCAACACCTGCCTCATTAGAGAAAGCTGCCCTTTGAAAACCTATGACTAACACCCCAATTACACCACCTCTTAATGCAGAAGGACTAAAAGCACCATCATAAATAGCTGAAAAAGCTGGCCCTATATTTTCTATATTCATTATAATAACCGCCAATGCAGCTACGATATATATCGATGCCATTACAGGAACTATCTTCCCTGTTACATTTGCAATACTATTAATACCACCAATAATTACAACACCTACTAGAATAGCTGTTACAATACCGAACCAAAAACCATTACCTTCTAATACAGGAAACTGACCTGCTAACTGTTCAAAAGATTGATTTGCTTGAAACATGTTTCCACCTCCAAAAGAAGCACCTACAGCAAGAACCGCAAATAAACCTGCAAGAACTTTACCTAAGCCTTTCATATTTCTTTTTTCTAAACCGTAACGCAGATAATTCATTGGCCCTCCAAATACTCTTCCATCAGGAAGAATATCTCTATATTTTACACCTAAAGTACATTCTACAAATTTTGAAGACATACCTAACAAACCACATACAATCATCCAAAAAGTTGCTCCTGCCCCACCAAGTGATACTGCAACTGCAACACCAGCAATATTACCCAAACCTACAGTACCTGAAACAGCAGTAGCTAATGCTTGAAAATGTGTTACTTGCCCTGGTGCATCTGGATTATCATATTTACCTTTTGCTAAATCAATTGCATGACCAAAACCTCGAATATTAATAAAGCCCATTCTAATAGTAAAGAAAGTAGCCCCTAATACTAACCAAATAACAATAAAAGAAATTGGTTTAGTAACAGGATCTCCGTTTGGATGTGTCACAACCACTGGAGTATCATAATTTATTTCTGCAAAAAAATGAGCCCCTTGCTCAATAATATGCTTTTGATTTTCGGAATTGTAAACTACACTACCACCAGCCGTTAACTGCTTTAAGCTTCCTTTAGCGTTTGCTTTTACCGTTTGCTCTTTACCTGCATTATTAATTAAAACAGCTATATCGTCACCTTTCTCTACTTTAGATCCATCAGACTTAAGCCATTTTTTAAGAGTAAATTTATCTTTTAAACCAGGATACCAGTCAGGAACACCAACTCTTTTTAGATCTGAATAAACAACAGGATCGTAAAGACCTAATGCCGCAAATGGGTCCCAAAACAAAACAGACCCCAAAGCATTTACTGCTGGAGTCATTGTTCCGTTAAAAATTTCTGTAATAGCATCCGCTTCTACAGCAAAAACCTTGGTGACCGCTTTACCGTCAGAATCAGTAACCACAACTGTATAAGGAACTCCTTCAACAAGCCCTGTAGACTTATTTGAAGTCAATGGTGTATTTTCATTACTCCATTTATAACTATATGGTTCAACACCACCTGTTACTTTCAAACTAATAACACCATCATTGATAGTAGTGGATGGGTTTAAAACTTTTCCTTCTACATCAAAATCCTGAGCAAAACTTGAAAATGATATTGAAATTGAAAGGAAAAGAAAATATAGGTACTTCTTCATAGTAAATTTAAATTATTTATAATTAGTCTAGTCGCTAGCAATATCCTAAAAAAAATCAACGCAATCAAGTAAACCGTCGAAATATCATCAAACAATATGAAACATTTCGTTTAGTTTCCTAATTTGTTCTGGCCTCCCTAAAACTATTACCTTACTTTTTGGCTGCAATCTTAAGTCTGCTTCTGGGTTTATAATATATGTACCATCCGGAGCAATATACCCTATTATTGTGCAACCTGTTTTTCTTCGTAAATCTAAATCTCTTAATGAGTTACACTCTACTTGATCAGCAAAATCTTCAATTGCAACCTCTTCTAAATTGGTAGTATGTTCCCCTTCTATAGAAAGCTTATCCATGAAAGTAATCAAATCTGGCATCACTACTAGCGAAGCCATATGATCACCTCCTATTTTATCTGGCATGATAACTTTATTTGCACCTGCAAGAACTAACTTTTTTTGTGATGTTGCTAATGATGCTCTACTTATGATAAATAAATCTTTATTCATTTGCCTAGCTGATAAAACAACAAATAAATTTGCAGCATCATCAGGCAAAGCTGTTATTAAAAATTGAGCTTTTGCAATTCCCGCTTCATGTAACACATCATCATCATTTGCATCACCTTCTACAAAAAGCAAATCATTTTCAAAACGCTCAATAACCTCTTTATCTTTTTCAATAACAACAAAAGGTTTTTTATAAGCAGTTAAACGTTCTGAAGACTGTTGTCCGTTTCTTCCAAAACCACAAACTATTACGTGATTTGACAACTTACTTATCTTGTTTTTCACTTTTTTCTTTTTTAATAATTGTAATGAATTTCTACTTAATATATACTCTGTAACTACCGATATAGCAAAAGCAAAAATAAAAACACTTGAAATAATAAGGAATACTGTGAAAATTTTTGATTCTGTATCTAGCGGTCGTACTTCTGAAAAGCCAACGGTTGTAACCGTAATAATTGTCATGTAAAAAGCATCTATCCAATCATAATCAGATATGAACCTATAACCCAAAACACCAAATGTAAGCACGAAGCTCATTAGAAAAAGTGCTAAATAAATTTTAGACCTAAATAGTTTTATCATTGTTACAAATCAAATACAGAAGTTCTTTTAGTATATACTAAGTCTTTTATTCGCAACCAAAAAAAAACAAACAAATACAATGCAAAGCCAAAACCAAGAGTTACAAAAGTTAAATATATAAATGATGTCCGCACTATTCTTGCTCGTATACCTAATCGTTCTGCTATTCGCCCGCAAACCTCAAAGCCACGCTTTTGAAAAAAATATAAAATATGATATAATAATTTCATCAGCTAAAATTACTTATTATCCTTTAATAAACTACTACCTACGGCACATTGTAAACATTTATTTTTTGTACAATATTCATTATACATTTGTAAGGTAGCCTGACTATCCATTGCACTATTAATTAAGACACCCAAAGTGTTGAAGTTACTTATTACACTATTATTTTCTGCTTTAATTTCAGAAATAATACTCACAACCTCTTCATCAATAGAAACCCCAATATGTTTTGCATAACAAACTTTTAAAGGTAAGATTGTATTTATAATAAGTAAGTCTATAAAATTCTTCGTTAATCTTTTTATGTTTTTTTTTGATTCTTTACCAAATGTAAAATGATTATCCCAATACTTACTAGCTGTCACCTCAAAAAGATCATAAATATCTTCAACCGTTTTAGCTTCTATAAGTTTTGAAAATAAGTTTTGATGCTTGTGATAAACACTTGAAATTTGTGATAAACGTATGGTAGGAAAATTTGGAGGCCTTAATTTAAAAAACTCAGGCTTTAAAACACCTTCTTCTTTTAAATCAAATTTTGTTTTTAAATATTTATATTCTTTTTTTAAGTTGATAAAATACAGATCTAAATACTCATCATTTAAAAGGCCTGACAAACCAAACAGAACACTTTCTAATTGCTCTTTATTTCCACTAACCTTCCTAATAACCGAAAAAGGTAGGTTTGCCGCTAAACTATAAAAAGAATCTGAATTTACTTTTGACCCAAAATTCTTAAACAAAAGTATAAAAAGTACTTGTTCCCAATTATTCTGATTTTGGTTTAATAGATCTGATACTATTTTTGATTTGCTTTCTAATCGCTCAAAGTAAAGTCTATCTAACCAGTTTTTAAGAAAAAAAGAATCGAACGAATTTATCTTTTTTTCACAATTAATAAAGGTTTTTGTTTTTGTGTCAAATAAATCTTGATAAGAATTTAAAATTTCTGCTGAAATATAATTTTTAAGTTCTAAAGTCGGAATTCTTGAATTGTCTTTTCGATAAATAAAAACATCATCCTCCCAAACAACATGAAGAATTACATTATCATAATTACTGTCTTTTTCATGACCATGTACAAACCAATCTGATGAATTCACATGGAGTTCAATATTACCAGCCCAAAGCTGTTTTCCTATTTTAAGTTTTGCATTGAAAAAATCTGGTCCTTCATTAAAGTTGTGTGTACCGACAGTAAGCACTTCAAGATTTTCATTTTGAGTGGTAATTAAATTTTGTATTTGAAGTTTTTTATACTTCCATACAAAATGAAGTAAATCTTCACGCATTTTTAATTGTTAAAGTCCATCAAGATAAACATTTAAAAATATCCTTTAAAAAATAAAGCTCAATAAATATCTTAGATACTTATTGAGCTTTAATATTACTTGTATGTATAAGAAAATTGCTTACTCAACAACCTCACCTTGCCAGTTCATAAAACCGCCTTCTAAATTATAAGCATTTTCAAAACCAACACTATTCATTATTGCACAAGCTTGTCCACTTCTAGCTCCAGATCGGCAATACACATAATAGTTTTTAGTTTTATCTAATTTTTCTATTTCATCTAAAAACCCTTGTCCTAAGTGAATATCTATGTTTGTAGCATTTGGTATATAACCTTCTTCTACCTCTATTGGTGTTCTTACATCTAAAATGAAAGCATTAGTATCTTTTTCTAATTGCTCTTCCCATTCGTTTTGTGATAAATCTGCCATATAAAAAATTTTAGTTTTCAAAAATAGTGCATTATTTATTCAAAACCTTACACTCCGCTTTTTAAGATTATAACTTAAAAATTTAAATTATTAGATACAAGAAATAATTACTCAAACAGCAAATCTATTTTAAAACTTAAAATTTTAACAAAACATTAAAAGCCATCTAAATTGAGTATTGAAAAAACAATTATACATTTGTATATACAATTATTGTACAAACATGAATGTAGAAGAAATTATAAAAACCGATAAAGATTTACCTTTAGAAAAAAGAACTATTCTTCATTTAGGTTTAGTTACTAATAAGGTACAAGAAATAATTACGACTACACTAAAGCCTTACGATGTTTCTACTCAACAATTTAATGTTTTAAGGATTTTAAGAGGCCAGAAAGGCAAACCGGCTAATTTAAGTACACTTAACGAAAGGATGGTTACTAAAATGAGTAACACGACAAGATTGGTAGATAAGTTAATGCAAAAAGGCTATGTTAATAGAATAACCTGCCCTAGTAATCGAAGAAAAATAGAAATAAATATCACCAATGAAGGCGAAGCTATTCTTTTAAAGATGGACAAAGACATAAAGTTATCAGAAGAAAAAATCCTTAAAAAATTCGACAATAAAGACTTAAAAGAATTAAATAATCTTTTAGACAAATTTTAAATATCACTATAAAAACAATTAATTAAAAATTACAATTATGAAAAGAAACACATTAAGTTTAGTATTCGCTTTAGTATTCGGAGCAACCGCTTTTGCAACTACACCTGTTGAAAGAGATAAAAAAGAAATTAAAGTAAGTGAAAGTTCTGTTGTTTGGAAAGCTTACAAAGTAACAGGTTCTCACGAGGGTACTATTGATTTAAAAGAAGGTTCTTTATTATTTGATGCAGGAACATTAACTGGTGGTGAATTTGTAGTAGATATGACTACAATTGTCACTACAGATTTAAAAGCTGGTGAAGGAAAAGAAAAATTAGAAGGTCATTTACATTCTGATGATTTTTTCGGTACAACAACTCATACAACTTCTAAAATAGTTTTTACTAGTATTAAAGCTACTGGAAAAAACTCTTATGAAGTAATTGGCGACTTAACTATAAAAGGTAAAACCGCCCCAATAACTTTTGATGTTTCTGTTTATGGTAGTAAAGCAACTGCTACTTTAAAAGTAGATAGAACTAAGTATGATGTAAAATATGGTTCTGGTGCTTTCTTTGATAATTTAGGAGATAAAACTATTTACGATGAATTTGATTTAGTAGTAGATTTAGAATTTTAATTCTACATTAAAAAAATAACAAAACCTCACTAGCCTGTTAATTTAGATAGTGAGGTTTATTTTTTTATAATTTGATGTTTGTTATCTTAAAAATGATTTCTATCTTTGATACCAATGAAAAATTTAACTGTAAATACATGGTGGTGGAATAACTTACGAGAAAACGCGTGAGCAAAGCACCATTGTATTAAATTATATAAGGCTTGTCATCACGACAAGCCTTACTTATTTTATAGAACTAAAGATGAAGTACCAACTTAAAACACATTTCAAAAAAATACTTGCCGATACCATTACACCGGTTAGTGTATATCTAAAAATCCGCGACCGTTTCCCTAATAGTATTTTACTAGAAGGTAGCGACTATCACGCCAACGATAATAGTTTTTCTTATATATGCTGTAACCCTATTGCATCAATAAAAGTTGAAAATGAAATAATAACTCAACAATTCCCTGATGGAACTACTGAAGTTATTTCAATTGACAAATCGGTTGATGTTGTTTCTATCATAGAAGGCTTCAGTAAAAGATTTGAAGCTGATGATAATGGCTTTAAATTTATTGACAATGGCTTATTTGGCTACATGGCCTATGATGCTGTCCGTTATTATGAAGATGTAAAGCTTAGTAAAAAAGATAACTCTGTAGCTATACCTGATATATACTATGCTGTTTATAAAAACATTATAGCAATAAACCATTTTAAGAATGAAGCATATCTTTTTTCTAATTGTTATAAATCTGAAAGTAATATTTCAGAAATAGAACAGATACTTAATGTGAAAAACTTTGCATCATACAAATTTAATTTAGATGGTAAAGTTGCCTCCAATTTAAAAGATGAAGATTTTAAAGAACATGTAAAGCTTGCTAAAAAACACTGTCAACGTGGTGATGTATTTCAACTTGTATTATCACGTAGATTTTCACAAGGTTTTAAAGGTGATGAATTTAATGTATACCGTGCATTACGATCTATAAACCCATCTCCATATTTATTTTATTTTGATTACGGTGATTTTAAAATTTTCGGTAGCTCACCAGAAGCACAATTAATTGTAAAAGATGGTTCTGCTGAAATACATCCAATTGCTGGCACATTTAAACGTACAGGTAATGATGAGCAAGATGCTATTTTAGCAAAAGAATTGACTGAAGATGATAAAGAAAATAGCGAACACGTTATGCTTGTCGATTTGGCTAGGAATGATTTAAGTAGAAACGGTAATATGGTTAAAGTTGCTAATTACCGAGAGGTTCAATTCTTCTCACACGTAATACACTTAGTATCTAAAGTTATCGGTCAAAAGAAAAAAGATATACCAACAATGAAAGTTGTTGCTGATACTTTCCCTGCAGGAACTTTAAGTGGTGCACCTAAACATATGGCGATGAACCTTATTGAAAAATACGAAAAAACAAGTAGAGGATATTATGGTGGTGCTATAGGTTTTATGGATTTTAAAGGAAACTTCAATCATGCTATAATGATAAGAACCTTTTTAAGTAAAAATCATAGTTTACATTACCAAGCTGGTGCAGGTATAGTTGCCGCATCAAACGAAGAAGATGAGTTACAAGAAACATACAATAAACTAGGTGCATTAACTAAAGCGCTTGAAATTGCTGAGACCATATAACATGAAAAAAATATTAGTTATAGATAATTACGACAGCTTCACGTACAATTTGGTTCACTATTTAGAGGATTTAGATTGCGAAGTAACGGTAAAAAGAAATGATCAGTTAACTTTAGAAGAAGTTGATGATTTTGATAAAATTGTTCTTTCTCCTGGCCCAGGAATACCTGACGAAGCTGGTTTACTAAAAGCAATTATAAAAGAATATGCACCTACTAAAAAAATATTTGGTGTTTGTTTAGGTCAACAAGCAATTGCTGAAGTTTTTGGTGGTTCTTTAGAAAATTTAGATAACGTTTATCATGGTATTGCTACCAAAATAAATATCGTAAAAGACGATGTTTTATTTGAAGGCTTACCAAAAGAAATAGAGGTTGGTCGCTACCACTCATGGGTTGTAAATGCTAATTTACCTGATAGTTTAGAGGCTACTTCTTTTGATGCAAACGGACAAATAATGTCTTTAAGACATAAAATATATGATGTTTCTGCTGTACAATTCCATCCAGAATCTGTTCTTACTCCTCTAGGAAAAAAAATACTAGAGAACTGGGTGAAAAGTTAATAGCTTAAAAATAGTAGAAAAAGAATAAAAGAGAATATTGAGTATAAGGAATAGGAATTATGAAAGACACACTAAACAGACTAATTAATCACGATGTTTTACCTAAAGAAGATGCTAAACGCATTTTAGTAAATATTGCTAAAGGTGACTATAACACTAGCCAGATTGCCGCTTTTTTAACAGTATATATGATGCGTAGTGTTACTATTGATGAGTTAGAAGGTTTCCGTGATGCTTTATTAGAATTATGCTTGGCTGTCGATTTATCTGCATACAACCCTATCGACTTATGTGGTACTGGTGGTGATGGTAAAGACACTTTCAATATATCAACATTAGCTTCTTTTGTTACTGCAGGAGCAGGAATAAAAGTTACTAAACATGGTAACTATGGTGTTTCATCTAAATGTGGTAGTAGTAATGTAATGGAATTTTTAGGTATCAAGTTTAGCAATGATGTTGGCTTTTTAGAAAAATCTATTGATGAAGCTGGTATTTGTGTGCTTCATGCTCCCCTATTTCACCCTGCTATGAAAAATGTAGCTCCTATTAGAAAAGAATTAGCAGTTAAAACATTTTTTAATATGTTAGGTCCAATGGTAAATCCTGCATTCCCTAAAAATCAAATGGTAGGTGTTTTTAATTTAGAATTAGCCAGAATGTACGGATATTTATATCAGAATACTGACAAAAATTTTACTGTACTGCATGCACTAGATGGTTATGATGAAATATCATTAACAGGTAATACCAAAACAATTTCTAACAAAACAGAAAGCATGCTTAAGCCTTCAGATTTTGGAGTGAATGCTGTAACCATGAGTCAGATTGCTGGCGGTGATAGTATCGAAGAGTCTGCTCAAATATTCTTAAACATATTAAAAGGTAAAGGTACCGAAGCTCAGAACAATGTAGTTTGTGCCAACGCTGGTATTGCAATTGCTACTGTAGAAAACTTGAGTCCGATTGAAGGTTTTGAAAAAGCTAAAGAATCGTTAGTGAGTGGAAAAGGACTAGCAGCATTAAAAAAATTACAAACACTAAGTGCTTCATAAAATGAATATTTTAGATAAAATAGTATTTGACAAACGCTTAGAAGTAGATTTAAGAAAATCATTAATACCTGTTTCTCAATTAGAAAAATCTGTATTGTTTGACAGACCTGAAAACTCCTTAGCTAATGCATTAAGAAATAGCACCTCAGGAATTATTGCAGAGCACAAAAGACGATCGCCTTCTAAATCAGAAATAAACCAAAGCTTAAATGTACAAGATGTAGCATTAGGCTATGAAAATGCAGGAGTTTGCGGAATGTCTGTTTTAACCGACGCTAAATACTTTGGAGGCTCGCTTGATGATTTAATTATCGCTCGATCAGCAACCAAATTCCCTCTTTTAAGAAAAGAATTTATTATAAATGAATATCAGCTATTAGAAGCTAAAGCTTATGGTGCTGATGTTATTTTATTAATAGCAGCAATACTTACTAAGCAAGAAATAAAAAAGCTATCTGAATTTGCTAAGAGTTTAAATTTAAATGTATTACTTGAAGTACATAATGAGGAAGAATTGCATAAATCGATAATGCCAAGTTTAGATATGTTAGGTGTTAATAATAGAAATTTAAAAACTTTTGAAGTTAGTTTAAATACTAGTAAATCACTTTCAAAAATAATTCCTGATGATTTTGTAAAAGTTTCTGAGAGTGGAATAAGCTCTATTGAGGCTATTAAAGATTTGAAAGCTTATGGTTATCAAGGTTTTTTAATTGGAGAAAATTTCATGAAAACTAATAACCCTGGTGAAAATGCCAAAATGTTCATTAATCAATTAGAATCTAATTTATAAGTATGGCTGCTTACAATTACACTGTTAAAGATGATGTACCAACAACTTTAGAGAACAATACCATAAAGTTGAAAATTTGTGGTATGAAATTAAATACAGCTAATGTTGCAGCATTACAGCCAGATTATTTAGGGTTTATTTTCTGGGAACATTCAAAAAGAAACTTTACTGGAGATTTAGAAAGTATACCGCATCAAATTAAAAAAGTTGGTGTTTTTGTAGATGCTACGCTTGATGAAATAAAAGAAAAAGTAAAAAAATATAAACTTCTAGCGGTCCAGCTACACGGAAAAGAAACTCCGGAATTTTGCGAAAAATTAAAAAATGACCTTAAGAAAATTCAAATAATAAAAGTATTCTCCATTAAAGATGAATTTAACTTTGATGTTTTAAAACCTTATGAAGCTATTACTGATTTTTACCTATTTGATACGAAAGGAAAATTACCTGGAGGAAATGGTTATACATTTAATTGGGATGTTTTAAAAAGTTACCCTTCTAAAAAACCTTATTTTTTAAGTGGTGGTATCGGATTAGGGGAATTAGATCAATTAGAATTGTTTTTAAAAATACCAGCTTCAAAATATTGTCATGCTATTGATGTGAATAGTAAATTTGAAATTGAGCCTGGTCTAAAAAATATTAATTTATTGCAAGCATTAAAAGAAAAGCTATGAATTACAATGTAACTGAAAAAGGATATTACGGAGAATTTGGTGGCGCCTACATCCCCGAAATGTTATATCCTAATGTTGAAGAGTTACGCCAAAACTATTTAAAAGTTATGGCTGAACCTGAATTTAAAAAAGAGTTTGACCAACTATTGAAAGATTATGTTGGCAGACCTTCTCCTTTATATTTCGCAAAGCGATTATCAGAAAAATACAATACTAAAGTTTATTTAAAACGAGAAGATTTAAACCATACTGGTGCACACAAAGTAAACAATACTATTGGTCAAATTTTAATGGCTAAGAGGTTGAAAAAAACTAGAATTATTGCTGAAACTGGTGCAGGCCAACATGGCGTTGCTACAGCTACAGTTTGCGCTTTAATGGGTATGCAATGTGTTGTTTATATGGGCGAAATAGATATCGCTCGCCAAGCACCAAATGTAGCTCGCATGAAAATGCTAGGTGCTGAAGTTAGACCTGCACTATCTGGCAGTAGAACATTAAAAGATGCTACAAATGAGGCTATTCGTGATTGGATCAATAACCCTGTAGACACACATTATATTATTGGTTCTGCAATTGGACCACATCCTTATCCTGATATGGTAACAAGGTTTCAGTCTATAATATCTGAAGAAATAAAATGGCAGTTAAAAGAAAAAGAAGGCCGTGAAAACCCTGATTATGTAGTTGCTTGTATTGGCGGGGGTAGTAATGCTGCAGGCACTTATTATCACTTTCTTCATGAAAAAGAGGTTGGTATTATTGCTGTTGAAGCCGCTGGAAAAGGAGTTAATTCTGGAGAAAGTGCTGCTACATCGGCCTTAGGTAATGAAGGTGTTATTCATGGTTGTAAAACCTTGTTAATGCAAACTAATGATGGACAAATAACAGAACCTTATTCTATTTCAGCAGGATTAGATTACCCTGGTGTTGGACCGATGCATGCACATTTATACAAAACTGGCAGAGGCGAATTTTATTCTGCTACAGATGATGAAGCTATGATATCTGGCTTAGAACTAACAAAATTAGAAGGTATTATTCCTGCAATTGAAAGTAGCCATGCTTTGGCAATTTTTAAACATAAAACTTTTAAACCAGACGATGTAGTTGTTATAAGCTTATCTGGCCGTGGAGATAAAGATTTAGATAATTATATAAAATATTTCAACTTATAAATTATTTTTAAGAACAAATAAGATGAACAGAATAAATCAAAAAATGCAGGAGAATAAAAAACTCCTTTCTATATATTTCACAGCAGGTTACCCTTCTATTAATGATACTGTTAAAGTCATTCAAGATTTAGAAGCTAGTGGTATAGATATGATTGAAATAGGATTGCCTTTTAGTGACCCATTAGCTGACGGGCCTACAATACAAAACAGTTCTACGATTGCATTAAAAAACGGCATGACAACCAATTTACTTTTTGAGCAGTTAAAAGACATCCGAAAATCGGTTTCGATTCCCTTAATACTGATGGGATATTTTAACCCAATGTTACAATATGGTGTTGAAGCTTTTTGTGAAAAATGTGCAGAAATTGGTATCGATGGTTTAATTATGCCCGATCTTCCTTTAGATGTTTACCAAGATGAATATGAAGCTATTTTTAAAAAATACGATTTAAAAAATATCTTTTTAATTACTCCACAAACAAGTGATAAACGTATCAAACAAATAGATGAAGCTTCTGATGCCTTTATTTATATGGTAAGTACTGCAAGTGTTACAGGCTCTAAGTCTGGCTTTGGTGATGAACAAACAAAATATTTTGAACGTATTGCATCTATGAAACTTAAAAATCCACAAATTGTTGGGTTTGGTATAAATAATACAGATACTTTTAACCGAGCAACTAAATATGCTAAAGGGGCTATTATTGGTTCCGCATTCATAAAACATTTAACAGAAAACGGAGTAAAGACTATTTCTAATTTTGTGAAAGAAATTCGTTAAAAACTGTTACATAAGTAATATGAAAATCCATTTTTGATTTAACATTCAAGAATGGATTTTTTTATGTTAATACAGCAATAAAAGGTACTGTTCTAATAAAAATCTCATACATTTAATTTTACTTTTCAAAAAAACTAAAACATCAAAATGAAGAACATTTTAATTTGCCTTTTTACTATGGCAAGTGTTGTTATGAGTGCTCAAGAAAAAGCTCAATTACAGTCTCAAATTAAACATAGTATTGACGAAATACGAGATTTTGCATCTATCCCAAACAATGCTTCTGACCATGCTAACATCAATAGAAATTTAACCTGGTTAACTAAAAAATTTACAGAAAGAGGTTTTAATACTTCTATTTTACCTACTACAGGAGAATCATTGTTTTTTGCAACGTTACCTATTGTTGAAGGAAAATCTACAATTCTTTTTTATATGCATTTTGATGGTCAACCTGTAGACGCATCAAAATGGACTCAAAAAAATCCCTATGAAGTTATTTTAAAATCTCCTGATGCTGATGGCTTTAAAAATGAATCTTTTGAAGATTTAAACAAAAATTTTAATGAAGAGTGGCGTTTATTCGGCAGATCAACATCTGACGACAAAGGGCCCATTGTAATGTTTTTAAATGCTTTTGATTTATTGAAAAAAAACAACATTGAACTTCCTTTTAATGTTAAAATTATTTTAGATAGTGAAGAAGAAAAAGGCAGTAAACCTTTGCCGAAAGCTGTTAAAGAATATAGAGAACTTTTAGAAGCTGATTTTTTGATTATCAATGATGGTCCTGTTCATAGTTCAGGAAAGCCAACTATAATTTATGGTTGTAGAGGTATTACTACTATGAGCCTTACGACATATGGACCAATAAAACCTCAACATAGCGGTCACTTTGGTAACTATGCTCCAAACCCTGCTTTACAATTATCTCAATTATTAGCAAGCATGAAAAACAATGATGGAAAAGTCATTATAAATGGATATTATGACGGTATTGCTATTGATGAAGAAACCATGAATATTCTAAAAAACGTACCTGATGAAGCTACTATTATCAATAAAAATTTACAAATACACGCTCCTGAAAAAGTTGGCACATTTTACCAAGAGTCTCTTCAATATCCATCTTTAAATATTAGAGGACTATCTTCTGGATGGACCGGTGAAGAGGCAAGGACTATTATTCCTGAAATTGCTACTGCTGAACTTGACATACGATTAGTACCAGAAACTGATGGTGCTCGATTAAAATCTCTTATAAAAAAACATATTGAAACACAAGGGTATTTTATAACAGTAAAAGAACCTACTACTGAAGAACGTTTAAAGTATAATCGTGTTATAAAAATAACTGAGACAGATGTAACAGATGCTTTTAGAACAGACCTGAACAACATGTATGGTAATTTTATTTTAAGTAATTTGGAAAAGGAATTTAAAGATGACGTAGTTCAAATTAGACTTATGGGAGGTACAGTACCTATTGCTCCTTTTATTAATGAATTAAAGATTCCTGCATTTATAATTCCAATGGTAAACCCTGACAACAATCAACATAGCCCAGACGAAAACTTAAAAATTAGTCAGATTGGTTATGGCATTCGTACTTTTTACAGCTTATTATCGACTCCTTTAAATTAGTTTAACAAGCTTATAACAAAGCTTTACAATTGCCTTAACGGAGAAAAAAGCATCTTCTTCATATCTTGGTATTCAAATATAAAAAAAGATATAACTATGGGAATTATAGATAATAAAAGGTTGAAAAGAAAAGTAAAACAAACAAACCCTACAAACCCAACTGGCAACACAAGTCAAAAAACAAATAAGTTTGACATAGAAAAACAAACTATAAAAAACCAACAAAACAAAAGATAGTTTATTATGTTGTTTTTTAAAGCCACAATTTCATATTTGAAATTGTGGCTTTTTTTATTTAAAGAACGCGCTATTTAATATTCACCTCACTTATCAATTAATTTTTAACTTTAAAACATTTCAATTACAGCAAGATAGCTACTCATAATTCTTTCTTTATATTTCTGTGATATTTCCGTGATTTATTACCTATAAGTTTGTCGATGTAAGATTGGAAGAGGCAATTAACTCTACCAATTTAAAAAACAATTTAATTAATTATAAAGTAAATTATTATGAAAAAAGGATTTTATTTAATCTCTAAAGTAGCATTTGTATCAATTTTTATGTTAACAGTTAGCTGTTCTGATGATGATAACGAAACTGAAACAATAATAGAAACAGTAATCGTTGATTCATCTTTACCTAATGGAGATTTAACTGTAGTAAGTGCAGGTAGTTTTGTTGCAGAAAACGGAACACCAACTGCTGGTACCGTAGAAGTAGGAACAGATACTGATAGTTCTAATTTCGTTCATTTTGGAAGTGACTTTACAACAGAATTAGGTACTGGTACTGTAGGTATCTTTTTATCTACATCTTCAGTATATACTCCAGACCCAGGAAATGGAAACCCAGAACTTATGTTGATTGGTAACGTAAGTGCCAATGGTGAAAAATTCATCAAATTAACTGAAGCTCCTGACGCAAAATATACTCATATAATTTTATGGTGTGCAACAGCTAACATTCCTTTCGGAAACGCTGAATTAAACTAATAATATAATTATAAACACCCTTAAAGTAAGCTTAAAACTTTTTATATGTTTACACAAGGGTGTTCTATTTTTTAAGTCTAAAGTAATTGACTTTATACATACAAAACGCAAAAAAAGCAGAAATGAAAAGAAACATATTTTTAATAGCCTTTATGTTATTCTTAATAACATTTAAAATTAACGCACAAAGTGGTTGGACTAGAGAAGCTAAAGGTTTTTATGGACAACTTACTGCTTCAACTTTTTCTTCACACAATTATTACACGACCACTGGGTCACTTTCTGATGAAGGTAGCACATTTAATACCCATAATATTTCTTTATACGGTGAGTATGGCATTACAGACCGTTTAACTACAATTTTAGATGTTCCTGCTGTTGTTTTGAATAGCTTTAGCACAACAGAAACTGTTGCGGGCATCGGTAGTGTTAAACTTGGTTTTAAATATCGCATATTTAAGGAAACACCTATTGCTATACAGGTTGATTTAGATATACCAACAAACGATGGTGTAAATTTTGCAACTGCAAAACAACCTGATGATTTTGGGCAAATTAATACTATAAACTTACCAACCTCTGATGGTGAATTTAATATCTGGACAAATTTAATTGCATCACATTCTTTTCCTAATGGAAAAACATATGGAAGTATTTACTCTGGAGTAAATTTCAGAACAGAATCATTTAGCAATCAAATACAAGCAGGTGCTGAATTAGGTCATTTATTTTTAGACAAATTTTATCTTATCGGAAAACTTAAAATACAAGAAAAACTATCTTCAGGTTCTGATAATAATCAAAACTCTTCATTCTTATACGGAGAAGGCACCACTTTTACTTCTTTTGGTTTTAATGGTGTATATAAATTTAATGAAAAATATAGTCTTGTAGCTGCATACTCAGACTATACGGATATTTTAGTTAATAGAAAAAACATATATGACGGTGCAACATTCTCTCTTGGGTTAGCTGTTGAATTTTAGTACGATTAAAAATAATTTTTATACTGTAAAATCCGAAAATCAATAGTATTGAATTTCGGGTTTTTATTTTTCATCATCTTATATGCATCTAAACTACCTACTGCCCTATTTGCAGCACCTGAAGGCGCCGTTAAAGAAATTGTTTTGACAACTCTACTGCCTAATTTAAACTGATGTATACGAGGTACTATACCTGACACCACTTCTAATTTAATTTGATGTTCTTTTAAATGTTTTCTGAAAAAATATTCAGGGCCATTTTTACTATTACCTCCTGTAAATAATAAGGTATCGACTTTTGTAAATTCTTTTATATAGCCAATTAAATTGCGAAGTCTAATATTTTGCATTCCCAAATCAGATGCGTCAATTTTTGAACGCTCTGCGCGCTCTACAATATCGCAAATACCTATTTTTCTATTTCTTAAAAATTGCTTGCGTTGTTCAATTGCTGTGTACGTTGTTTTAAATTCTAAATCGAGATTAAAAATACGATCTAAAATAGGCCACAATTGACCATCTCTACTACCATAGCAAAAATTGACATCACCTTCTTTTAAATCTCCTGAAGTAAACCTTGGTGGTGGTAATGTGCCTACAATTAATTTTGTTGCTTCTTTAAATAAAAAAGGTTCGTATGGGTGGATGTGTTTAAATATCATGAAAAGCTCTCTAACAATTCTTTAGCACTTCTAATCAATACTTTATTTTGTTTAAGATTTTGTTTAGACATTCCTTCTGCTTCAACTAAAATTTCATTCAAAATTAATTTTGCTTGATCTAATTTTGAGTTTCTTATATAAAACTTACTTAGCTCAAGTCGCTCTAAATAGTTAGCATAAGGAGCATCGAATTGATTGAGTATCATTTCTGACTTTTCAATATCTCCTAATTTCTCAAGAGCTAAACTATAATAAAATGCTCCTTTAGATTTTTTAAACTTAATATCATCAGTAACTCTTTCGGCATACTGTCTTACTTTTTCATAATCACACTTTTGGTAATAAGCTTCTATCAGTTTTGAAATTACATGGTAATCGTTATAAAACATCTCTTTTAAAGAACTTTCATAATTTAAAATAGCATCATTTAACATATTACTCTCTAAATAACAATCTGCTAAGGCAACTTGGTTTTTAAATGTATTTGAAAATTTAAATTTTTTCTCTAAATCTTTTATTTTTTTCGTGGGGTTTATAACTGCCGTAAAACCATCTTGTACTTTATCAAGATCTTTTTTATTAAATACATTCATAAAAAGGTACAACAAAGCCCCTACTAAAGGAAGAAAAATGATTGCCATAATCCAATAATAAGAATTACGATTTGTGTAACAGTGATATACACAAAATATTTGCAAAGCAATACCTAAATAATATAACATAGTCAAATTTATCAATTTTCTTAATCTTACCAAAATTCAAAAAAGAGTATAAAAAAACCTGTACTCTATAAAAGAGTACAGGTTTTTATAACGTATTATAAATGTATTTTATACTTAAGCTGAATTACGACTCGCGTTAATATTACCGTAAAGAGAACGAGTTACAATTTTTTCATACAACTCTTTAAATGAAGAATCTTCACCAATTTTCTGTAATGCATATTGTTGAATTACTAAAAGAGGTAGAACAATGTTTTCGCGAATTTTAATAGATTCACGAGAAATAGCTTCCTGCTCCATTAATATTTCCATTCCTGAAATTTCTAAAAGCATTGCTTTAGATAAATCGTATTCATTTTTAAGAATCACCCAGAACTCTCCATACTCAGGATCTTCTTTCATATATGCTGTCAACTCAAAATAACATTTTGATAAAGCCATCATACTATTAGACATTAATGCTCTAAATACTGGAACATTTTTATATAGACCTTTTACCTCTTCCATTCTGCCCTCATCCTTTATTGCCTTGATAGCGGTACCTAAGCCAAAGTAACCTGGAACATTTTGTTTCAATTGACTCCATGAACCAACAAATGATATAGCTCTAAGATCAGAAAGTTCTAATTTTGCCTTATTACCTCTTTTACCAGGTCTACTACCAATATTTGCTTTCGTGTAATATTTAAGCGTACTCATATTTTCTAAGTACGACATAAATTTATCATGATGCTTAAGGTCATCATACTTTTCAAAACTCAATTCAGAAAGTTGCTCTATTAATTCTCTTTGACTTGTTGTAATAACATTATCATCGCCATAAAAATTATTAGATAATCCTGCTGTTAAAAGTTGCTCACAATTATAAATAAATTGTTCTTTAGTACCATATGTACTCGTAATCGTCTGCCCTTGTATTGTTAATTGAATTTCGTTGTTTGCTATATCTTTTGTTTGCGCAGCATAAAAACGGTGTGTTTTTCCTCCTCCACGTGCTGGTGGTCCACCACGACCATCAAAAAATATTGCTTTTATATTATTTTTATCACAAACACCTGATAAACTTTCTTTGGTTTTTAAAATAGACCAGTTAGCTTTTAAATACCCTCCATCTTTTGTACCATCAGAAAACCCTAACATCATTGTTTGTTTTTCAGAACGTTGTTTTACATGTGCCATATATTCTGGCATATCAAACAATTGTTGCATGATACCTTCTGACTCATCCATTCCTTTCATCGTTTCAAAAAGAGGCACTATGTCAAAACTTATTTCTTTTTCATCCCAACCACACCATTTGAATAATGCAAAAACAAACAATACAGAAAAAATATCTTCAGAGTTACTAATAATGTAACGATTACAACCTTCTTCTCCATTCTTTTCTTGAATCGATTTTAATTGCAAAACATTCTTAATAGTCTCATTTGTAATTTCTTCTTTATAATCACCATTTTTCAAATCGATATTTTTATGTAAAAGAATATCAATTAATTCTGCTTCCGAAAGCTCATCTAAACTTTCTTTTATAAGGTTGTTTTTAGTTAAAACCTCAGTAATAACTTTTATATGCATACTATGATCTTGACGGATATCAAGCGTCGCAAAATGAGTTTTGAAGATTTTTACTTTATCTATAAAATAGTCTAATTCTTCTAAATATAAAGAATGATATTTTTCTACTAATA
The DNA here is from genome assembly GCF_019021925.1 of Cellulophaga sp. HaHaR_3_176. Taxonomy (NCBI): domain Bacteria; kingdom Pseudomonadati; phylum Bacteroidota; class Flavobacteriia; order Flavobacteriales; family Flavobacteriaceae; genus Cellulophaga; species Cellulophaga sp. HaHaR_3_176. The sequence continues at coordinate 384,923 of NZ_CP058990.1, read as the reverse complement.
CAATTCTTATTTCATTTAAAGGTCCTATTATATCTTGATATCCTACGCGTTTGTTTGGATTAAACATTGCAGTATATAAATTAGATCTCAATTTATTTATATCATCTTGCAACCCACTAAACGTAAGTCTTTTTTGAAGTTTTTTAAGATCATTATAATAACATTTCATTAATGTAACACGAAGCTCATCAGCCACGTCATTGGTGATGTCTGCTGTTACAAATGGGTTTCCATCACGGTCTCCTCCTGGCCAGAAACCTAGCTTCATAATATTATAATTCTCAAATTCAGAATTATTAATATTTCTTTTCAAATAAGCGTATAACTCCCCAACAGCGTCATAATATACATTTCTTAATATATAGATGATATTTTTAGCTTCATCTAATGGTGTTGGTTTTTTAGAATTGATCAAAGAAGTAAGTCCTAATTGCTGTAAAGCAATATCTATATCATCTATCCTATCTTCTAAAATTAATGTTCTCAATTCTGAAATAATATCTAATACAGCTGGAGTATAAAATTGTGTAGGGTGAGCTGTTAGTACTAAACGAGCACTAAAATTAGATAAATGATCTGAAACTTTATCCCAACTTTTATTTTTATCAACTAATTCAGAATAATCTTTAATTGCTAAGTTATTACTGTGCTTGTACAGTTTAGGAAATGCGGCATCTTCAACACTATCGTATAATACCACTTGGCGCTCTACATACTGTATAATACGAAACATAAAATCTATTCGATCCTTTTCTGAATCTATAGTCATAAAATTCTCAAAGAAAGCTTCTAAAATTTCTTTTGGATTTTGACCTGATTTTAATCCTTTCTGACATTGATCTAACATTAAAGGAATTACCATACCTACATTCTCAATATGTCGATAGGGTAAGTTTAAAAATAAACTATTATAAACATTAAATTTATTATTAACCGATTTTTTAAACTCCTCTAACCGTTGTATTTCTTTCATATGTTTTATGATTACTAAATCTAAAATTATTTTTAATTATTTAATTTTTAACTCCAGTAGTATAATCTACTTGAATTAAAACCTCCGTTTGTCTAAAAACAAAAGGTATTATTTTAACGTTAAAACCAAATCATCAGAATTAACCAACGATCCACCTGATAACTGAACAGATTCTACAACACCTTCTTCCGTTGCTGTTACTGTTGTTTCCATTTTCATAGCTTCAATTACAAAAAGCGGCTGATTCCGTTTTACTTCTTGTCCTTTTTTAACTAAAACACTAGACAATAACCCTTGTAATGGCGCCCCAATTTGTTTTGGGTTTGATGCATCTGCTTTCGCATTTTCAATTTTAGTTACTTTTACCGAAGTATCTTTTACCACTACATTTCGCAACTGCCCGTTTACCTTAAAATAAATACTAACATTACCAGATTCATCTGGCTCTCCTTTTAGCATTAATGAGATAAGTACATTTTTACCTTTATCTAATTCAACCATAATCTCTTCTCCTATTTCCATACCGTAGAAGAAATTTTTGGTAGGTATGCTCATTACATTCCCGTACTTTACATGCTTATTGTATGCATCTGTAAAAACTTTTGGATATAACTGGTATGATAAGAAATCAGTGATTAATAAATCACGCCCCATACCTGCTTTAAACTTTCTTTTAAAAGATTTAAATTCCTTATCAAAATCTATAGGTTCTAAATGTGCATTTGGTCTTTCTGTGTACGGAATTTCATCTTTTAAGATAATTTTCTGCAACTCTTTAGGAAAACCTCCAACAGGCTGTCCTAGATCTCCTCTAAAGAAACTTTTAACAGATTCTGGAAACGAAATACTTTCGCCTTTAGTCAACACATCATCAACCGTTAAGCTATTGCTGATCATATATTGCGCCATATCTCCAACAACTTTAGAGCTTGGAGTAACTTTTACAACATCTCCAAAAAGCTGATTTACTTCGCCGTACATTTTAGTAATTTCCGGGAATTTATCTTCTAACCCTAATGCAATGGCTTGCCCTTTTAAATTAGAATATTGTCCACCCGGAATTTCATGATTATAGACTTCACCTGTTCCAGATTTTAATCCAGACTCAAAAGTGTAGTAATAGTTACGAACCGTTTCCCAATAGTTAGAATATTCTGCTAACTTTTCTGTATTTAAATTGTTTGCTCTATCTGTGTAACGCAACATTTCTACTACAGAATTAAAATTAGGTTGAGAGGTTAAGCCTGACAAACCTCCCAAAGCAACGTCTACAACATCAACACCAGCTTCTACTGCTTTTAGATACATTGCTGCCTGTGTTGATGATGTATCGTGTGTGTGTAGGTGAATAGGAATATTAATTTCAGATTTTAAAGCTGAAATTAATTCATAAGCGGCATATGGTTTTAATAAACCAGCCATATCTTTTACTCCTAAAATATGTGCTCCTGCATTTTCAATATCTTTCGCTAATTGTACGTAGTATTTTAAATCATATTTGCTTTTAGATTTATCTAAAATATCCCCCGTATAACAAATAGAACCTTCCGCTAAACCACCTGTTTTTGTTCGTACATGTTCAATGCAAGGTGCTATAGACTCCATCCAGTTTAAAGAGTCAAATATTCTAAAAACATCAACCCCTGTTTCCCATGATTGTTCTACAAATTTTTCAATAAGATTATCTGGATAGGCTTTATACCCTACTCCGTTTGATCCTCTAATAAGCATTTGCAATAATACATTCGGCATTGCTTTACGCAAACTAGCTAGGCGCTCCCATGGGTTTTCTTGTAAAAAACGTAAACAAACATCAAAAGTAGCTCCTCCCCAAACTTCCATACTAAAAATTTCAGGATGATTTTTAGCATAGCCTTCTGCTACCTTCATCATATCTATAGTACGCATACGTGTTGCAAGCAAACTTTGGTGTGCATCACGCATTGTGGTATCTGTAAAATGAACTTTCTTTTCATTTTTCAACCATTCTGAAAATTTCTCAGGCCCTAACTCTGTCAATAAATCTTTTGTCCCTTTTGGATATGGATCAAATTTAGGGAATGCAGGAACTATAGGCTTTGAAAAAACGTGATTAGAATCTTTCTTTTTTACATCAGGATTACCATTTACAATAACATCACCTAAAAAGTGTACTAATTTATTTGCACGATCTCGAGGCTCTACAAATTCAAAAAGGCTCGGTTCGTTTTTAATAAAGTTAACCGTAACGTCACCATCTCTAAATGTTTGATGTTTTAAAATATTATCTAAAAAAGCCATATTGGTTTTAACACCACGAATACGGAATTCAGCCAATGCTCTACGCATTTTTCGGCAAGAACCATCTAATGTTCTACTTATAGCAGAAACTTTAACTAACATAGAATCAAAAAATGGAGAAATTACCACGCCTTGATATACGCTACCCGCGTCTAATCGAATACCTAAACCAGATGCACTACGGTACGTAGTAACTACCCCGTAATCTGGTTTAAAATCATTTGCAGGGTCTTCTGTTGTAATTCTACATTGTAATGCGTAACCTGTAACTTTTACAGACTTTTGACTTTCTATTTTTATTTGTTCATCTGATAACTTGTAACCACCTGCAATAAAGATTTGAGTTTTTATCAAATCAATATTCGTAATCATTTCTGTTACCGTATGCTCAACTTGCACTCTTGGGTTTACCTCAATAAAATAGATACTACCGTCATCATCAACCAAAAATTCAACAGTACCAATATTGTTATAATTTACAGCTTTGCAGATATTTATTGCATGAGTATAAAGGCTATTTAATGTTTCTTGTGGCAAACCAAAAGAAGGCGCAAACTCAATTACTTTTTGGTAACGACGTTGTACAGAACAATCACGTTCAAAAAGATGAACAATATTACCATACAAGTCAGCTACAATTTGTATTTCTATATGCTTCGGATTTTCAACAAATTTTTCTAAAAAAACTGTGTCATCTCCAAAAGCATTTAATGATTCTCTTCGAGCTTCAGGAAACCCTTTTCTTAATTCTTCTTCAGATCTGATAACTCGCATACCACGACCACCACCACCAGAAGCTGCTTTCAGCATTACAGGAAAACCAATTCGTTTTGCTTCAGACAATGCTACTTCAACCTCTATTAAATCTTTATCACTACTTTGTATTACAGGTATATTATTTGCAACAGCAACTTCCTTTGCTGTAATTTTATCACCTAAAGCTTTTAAAACAGATACTTTGGGTCCTATAAAAATGATGTCATTATCTTCACATGCCTGAGCAAAATTGGCATTTTCAGATAAAAACCCATATCCTGGGTGTATAGCATCAATATCGTTATCTTTTGCAACTTTAATAATTGCATTGATATCTAAATAAGGTTTTAGTGGTTCATTTTCTTCGCCAATTTGATAACATTCATCTGCTTTATATCTATGTAAAGAGTATCGATCTTCATAGGTATAAATACCAACTGTTTTAATGCCTATTTCTACACAAGCTCTAAAAATACGAATTGCTATTTCACCCCTATTTGCTACTAATACCTTTTTAATTTTCATCTGAAATTGTGTTCTAAAAATTTTTAGAGAAAGTAAGCATTTTATGCTTAATAATGAATAGCAAATTTACATTTTTTGATATAGCTTAACAATTATATAAAACCATATAATTAAGTAAATTTGTTACAATTTGATAGTATATTAAGTAACCTGAGTAAAATTGCTCAAAGAATTTAACTTTTCACAATCTTTCTTCTATTCACTATTTTAGTTTTAACAATAGTGTAAGACTAAAATTTTGGAATTGAAATTGAATAACTGTAGCTTTAAAAAAAACATAAGAATATGGGTAAAGGAGATAAAAAATCAAAAAAAGGAAAAATTTTCAACAATTCTTTTGGAGCAAAAAGACCTAGGAAAATTAAAAAAAGACCTACTGTAGAAGAAAAATTGAATATAAAAAAGAAGCAGTAATTGCGGTTTATAAACATTCTTACCACTAGTTATTTTAAATAGAATTGCTATTAAAAAGAAAAAATAACTACGATTGCAGTTACTTTTTCTTTTTAAAATTTGAACTTTAATATTTACCTTATAAAAACAGGTTGATTTTCTTTTAAAGTATGTTCTTTACTAAACATATAACCATCAGAATCAAATTGTTTTAGATCATCTAAAGTATCTACTTTATTATCGATAATATAACGAACCATTGCTCCTCTTGCTTTTTTTGCATAGAAGCTTATGACCTTTAAGTTGTCATTCTTCCAATCTTTAAAAACAGGTGTAATCACAGGTGTTTTCAACCCTTTCTCATCTACTGAACTAAAGTATTCATTACTTGCTAAATTGACAAACAGCTCATTCTCTTCTAATTCAGAATCAAGATATTCAGTTACGTCTTTTTTCCAAAATTCATATAGATTTTTATTTTTACCAACTTTTAAATTCGTCCCCATTTCTAAACGGTAAGGCTGCATTAAATCTAATGGTTTCAAAACACCGTATAAGCCAGATAAAATGCGAAGTGAATTTTGCATTTTATCAATTTTACTTTCTGTAATTGAATACGCATCTAACCCTTGGTAAACATCTCCGTTAAAAGCATATACTGCTGGCCTAGCATTTTTTTGTGTAAATGGTATTGAAAACTGCTGATTACGTTCCCAATTAAGCTGAGCCAAATTATCTGATATTTTCATTAAATCAGATAATTCTTTCGGTTTCTTTTTTGCTAAAACAGCATTTAACTTTTTTGCCTCATTAATAAAATTAGGCTCTGTATATTTTGCGGTTGGTAATTCGCTTTCAAAATCAAGTGATTTTGCTGGTGAAATAACAATTTTCATAATTTTAATTTGTGTAAAATTACTAAAGAAACTAAGTGCTTTATTCTAAAACAAAGTTCATTTTTCTATAGTAGTATTATCGAAATCTATTCCGATTCCGACTCTCCAAGCTCTGTAGCACTGTTTTTAGAATACTGTCTCCATTTTTCTATACAAAGAGCCATATCCTTCGGAATTTCAGAATCGAAACGCATAAACTCTTTACTAACCGGGTGTACAAAACCTAATGTTTTTGCATGCAATGCTTGCCTTGGCAATAACTTAAAAGCATTCTCTACAAACTGCTTATACTTTGTAAAGGTTGTTCCTTTTAAAATTCGTTCACCTCCATAACGTTCATCGTTAAATAAGGTATGCCCTATATATTTCATATGGGCACGAATTTGATGTGTTCTACCTGTTTCTAGCTTACAAGATATTAAAGTAATATACCCTAAACGCTCAATTACTTTAAAGTGAGTCACGGCATCTTTCCCTTGGTCTCCATCAGGATAAACGGTCATCTGAAGTCTATTAGTAGGATGCCTACCTATATGTCCTTCTACAGTACCACTTTCTTCTTTTACGTTACCCCAAACTAATGCAACATATTCACGCTCACTAGTTTTTTCAAAAAACTGTTTAGACAAAAATGTCATTGCAGCATCTGTTTTTGCTATCACTAAAAGTCCTGAAGTATCTTTATCAATCCTATGTACTAAACCAGGTCTTTCATTTCTGTTTACCGGTAAATCTTTAATATGATACAAAAGTGCATTTATTAAAGTACCAGAATAGTTACCATGACCAGGATGTACAACCATACCTGGCTCTTTATTTACAACTAACAAAACATCGTCTTCATAAACGATATTTATTGGTAAATCTTCAGGCACTAATAAATCTTCATGCGGCGGGTATTCGAATAAAACACGAACTTCATCACCTGCTTTTACTTTATAATTTTGTTTAACAGCAACATCGTTAACCCAAATATGGCCTTCTTTTGCTGCTTGTTGAATTTTATTTCGAACTGCATTCTCTATAAAATTCATTAAAAATTTATCAACACGTAACGGCTCTTGGCCTTTAGATGCTACTACTTTATGATGCTCAAAAAGTTCATCTTTCTCAAACTCCGAGCCTTCTTCTGGTCCAACCATATATTATTCTGAATCTGATTTTATTTGTGCACTTTGGCTTTGATTACCATTACCACAAACCAGTTCTATTTTTGATGTTTTAGGTAATTTATAACCTTCTTCTATATACTTACCTTTATATTTTATACGGTATACCATATCTTTCCCGAATTCGTCAATATACGTTACTCGTTGCACATCTAACCCTATTGCTCTAAGTTTAGCTGTAGCGTTACGCAATGTAACTTGTATAATTTTAGGCACTGATACCTTTTTATAACCTGACGGATTAACAGTAACGTAAATTTTTCTATTCGTTTTTACTTTATTACCTGCTGGTGGGTTTTGTTCTATTACAGAAAACCTTGGGTAATCAGGGTTATAGTTTGCTGAATCTAAAACTTCATATCTTAAACTTTGTTCGTCAACTACTTTTCGCATCTCAGTAACTGATAACTTAGCTAAATCTGGTACTTCAACAAATTCATTATGGTTTGTTGAACTATTGAGCCACTGCAAGGCTGCAAAAACAACTAAAACCAATACTAAAATTGCTAAACCTATTTGTATAAAAAAGGTTCTGCTTTTTAGAAAATTTAAAAAATTTCTCATGTTATAAAATATTGTTCGGCAAATATAAGAAATGAGAAATAACATTTGATTGCTATTCTACGATTTGAGCTAATTAACTTTCTTTAAAATAATTATCGCTTCTTATTAAATTAAAGTCTCTTTTTTCTTTACTTTGACTCTTTATTATAATTACCTATTTAAGCATGAAAAAAAATATAGCTATCATCATGGGCGGTTACTCTAGCGAGTATAAAATATCGTTAACTAGCGGCAGTGTTGTTTATAAATTTTTAGATAAAACTAAATTTAATCTTTATAAAATTCACATTTTTAAAGACAAGTGGGTGTACGCAACAGACACTAATGAAGAGCATTCTGTCAATAAACATGATTTTTCTATATTTTCTGGTGATGCTAAAATAACTTTTGATTGTGTTTTTAACGCAATACACGGCTCACCTGGCGAAGATGGCCTCATGCAATCGTATTTTGAATTACTTAACATTCCGCAAACATCATGTGAAGCATACCAATCAGCTCTTACTTTTAATAAAAGAGATTTATTAAGTGTTTTAAAGCCTTACGGGATTAAATCAGCTGCTTCTTATTATTTAAATTTAGGTGATATTATAAATGAAGATGCTATTGCTGAAAAAGTAGGCCTACCTTGTTTCGTAAAAGCGAATAAAGCAGGCAGTAGCTTTGGTATTTCTAAAGTATATAAAAAAGAAGATTTATTTGCTGCTATTGAAAATGCTTACAAAGAGGATGATGAAATTATCATTGAAAGCTTTTTAGATGGTACTGAAGTTTCAGTAGGCGTTATAACCTATAAAGGAGAAACTAAAGTATTACCTATAACAGAAATAGTATCTGAAAACGATTTTTTTGACTATGAAGCTAAATACGCAGGAAAATCGCAAGAGATTACTCCTGCTAGATTAACAAAAGTTCAAGAAGAAAAAGTAGTTGCTGTTGCCAAAAAAGCTTACGAAGTTTTAAAAATGAAAGGGTTTTCTAGAAGTGAATTTATTTTCATCGAAAATGAACCATATATGTTAGAAATGAATACAACACCAGGACTAACAGAAGAAAGTATTTTACCGCAGCAAGCACAAATTGCAGGAATATCGTTACCTGATTTATTTGACAACGCGATAAAAGAAGCTTTAAAATAAATTTTAAGTAGATTTAACATACCAAATAAACTATTATGAGACGTGCTATTTTTCCAGGTTCATTTGACCCACTTACTTTAGGACATTACGATATAATACTGAGAGGAATTACACTATTTGATGAGCTCATAATTTCGATTGGTGTTAACTCTGACAAAAAATATATGTTTTCTTTAGAAGAGCGTAAACATTTTATTGAAGAAGCTTTTAAAGACGAGCCTAAAATTAAAGTACTTACTTATGAAGGGCTTACTGTTGATTTTTGTAAAAAGGTTGATGCGTCTTTTATTTTAAGAGGACTAAGAAACCCAGGTGATTTTGAATTTGAAAAAGCAATAGCACATACCAATAGAAAACTATCGGAAATAGAAACTGTTTTTTTACTTACTTCTTCTGGCAAATCATATATCAGTTCATCTATTGTTCGAGATGTTATAAAAAATGGAGGTGACTATACTGGTTTAGTTCCTGATACAGTTCGTACTAAATAAAAAAACCTAAATAACACCTATCACCACATATTTTCAATAATTCACAACAATAAAGACTACTCTTCAGAAATAGATATATACTTTAGTAAGATAAATCTTACTTATCATTGAAACCTATAGTCAATCTTAAAAATAATTACCTAATCAAGCAGCTACCCAAAGCTACTACATATGTTAATCTTAATTATGAGATTATATACATATCTGATAGTTGGAATAATCAGTTTAATCAAAATCAAACTGATTTATTAGGCTCTAATGTTTTAAATACTTTTCCTAAACTATCACATAGGTGGAAACAAGATTTCATAAACTGCTTTTTAGGTTTTTCTAATAAGCTTAAAAACTCAAGCTATTATAAACAAGATGTAATAATTTGGTTAGAATGGATAATACAACCGTGGTATGATGAAGATGAAAACATTATCGGGGCTATATTACAATTAGAAAATTCGACTGAAAAAAATTTAAAAAACCAAAGATTAGAAACATTAGAAATTTTACTAGATGTTAAATCTGAAATTGGAAAAATCGGTAGTTGGGAATACGATGCTTTGACCGACAAAGTTGTATGGTGTAAAATGACCAAACTAATTCATGAAGTTACAGAAGATTATATACCTACTACTGAAAAATCAATAAATTTTTACAAACCTGGAAAAAGTAAAGATAAGTTAGTTTATAGTCTTAAAAAAAGCATGAATGAAAGTGGTTATTGGAGTGAAAAACTACAACTAATCACTGCTAAAGGAAAAGAAATTTGGGCCATTGCCGCATGGAGATCTATATTTGAAAACAATAAATTTATTGGAATAGTTGGCTCTATACAAGACATCACAAAAGAAGTTGAAGCTCAAGCCAAAACTGTTGAAAATGAGCAACTTTTAACAACATTGATAGATAATTTACCACTTAACATTTATATTAAAGATTTAAAATCTAGAAAAATTTTAATAAACAAAGCGGAGTGTGATTATATTGGCTTACCTGCAGAAGAAATAGTAGGAAAAACCGATTTTGATTTTTACCCTAAAGAAATTGCTCAAAAATCTAGAATTGAAGATCTTAAAGTCATAAATTCATTAAAACCCATATTAAAACAAGAAAAATTAAACATTAAAAAAGACGGTACTAGAACGCATTTTCTAATGTCTAAAATACCGCTTATAAATAACCAAAATGAAATAACAGGTATTGTTGGTTTCAGTTTAGATATTAACTATCTTAAAGAAAAGGAAGATGAGTTAAGAAGACTAATAAACATTACTTCTCTTCAGAATAAAAAACTAGTAAATTTTGCACATATAATATCTCATAATATAAGATCACATAGTGCCAACTTCTCTTTACTCCTTGGTTTTTTAATTAAAGAAAATAAAGAATGTGAAAGGCTTAAGTTATTAGAAATGTTAACAAATGAATCTGACAATTTATTAGAAACATTAGATAATTTAAATCAAGTTGTTGAAATTAATACAAATCTCAATTTAACAAATACTAATATTGAAATAAACTCTAGTATTGACCTTACTCTTAACAAATTAAAACATTTAATTAAAAACAAAAAAGCTATTATTTCAAATACAATTGAAGAGTCTATTTTCATTAACGGAATTCCTTCTTACGTAGAAAACATATTACTTACTGTTATTTCTAATGCTATAAAATTTAGTAATAATAATACAGAAAATTTAATTCAAATAAGTGCTGAGCAAAACAGCAACCAGACCATATTAATTATAAAAGATAGTGGTATCGGAATCGATTTAAACAAAAATAAAAACAAACTTTTCGGGATGTATAGAACGTTTCACGAAAACCCTGAATCTAAAGGGATTGGTTTATTTATAGCTAAAAATCAAATTGAAGCTATGAATGGAAAATTTGAGGTAAAAAGCGAAATTGGTAAAGGCACTATTTTTAAAATTTATTTTAATGAAATTGATTAAATCTATATTTATAATTGATGATGACAAAGTAACGGTTTTTGGAACCAAAAAACTTTTGAGCAATGCTGTTAAATGCGACGACATTAGTTCATATGAAAATGGGGAAATTGCAATAAATAAAATAAAAGAGATTATAAAAAACAAAACAGATCTACCTCAAATCATTTTTTTGGATTTAAATATGCCTATCATGGATGGATGGGAATTTTTAGAAGAATTCATAGAACTTGACATACCGAAACCATTAGCAATAAATATTGTAACCTCTTCTATAAATAAAGAAGATAGAGATAAATCAAAAAATTATTCACAACGTACTCACCATACGATTACCTACAACACAAAGCCATTAAGTAAAGAACAAATTATAAAAGTTACAATCAATCAATAAATTGACTGCATAATTTTATTTATTTTTGAAGTTCACAAACTCAGAGAGTTAATTTTTTTTTTAATAATAGGTTCCCACTCTTTGCAGAACAACTAACTTTAATTCAAAATGAGATTTTTTTACATTATATTTTTTGTTTCCGTAATTATTTCTTGTGAAACTCAAACAGAAAATAGCACTTCAGAATACATAACTCAATTTGAAAAATCTGACGGAAAAGAAACCGCTACCTATACCGAAACTATAGATTTTTACATAAAACTTGCTAAAGAGTTTCCTGAAATCAACATTCAGACTATTGGTGAAACAGATAGTGGTTATCCACTACATTTAGTCACTTATAATTTAGATAGTGATTTTAACTTTAAAAAATTACAAGAGAATAAAACTATAATTTTAATAAATAACGGTATCCACCCCGGAGAGAGTGATGGGATTGATGCAACAATGATGTTTTTTAGAGATTTAGCTATAGAAAAAATAGCTTCTCCAGAAAACACTGTTATAACTACTATACCCATATATAATATTGGCGGTGCATTAAACCGAAATTCTAATAGCCGAGCTAACCAGAACGGACCAGAGTCATACGGCTTTAGAGGCAACGCATTAAATTACGATTTAAATAGAGATTTTATTAAGGCTGACACTAAAAATGCAAAAACATTTACTGCAATTTATCACTTAGTAAAACCTGATATTTTTATAGACAACCATGTGAGCAATGGTGCCGATTATCAGTATACACTTACTCATTTATTTACACAACATAACAAATTAGGGCTTGATTTAGGTGACTATTTAAATGATAATTTAATGCCTAAATTAGAACAAAAGCTAGCAGAAGATGAATGGGATATAACTCCATATGTAAATGTTTACAATAGCGTACCAGAAAAAGGTTTTTCTCAATTTATGGATTATCCCCGATACTCATCAGGTTACACAACGTTATGGAATACTGTTGGCATGATGGTAGAAACACATATGTTAAAACCTTACAACAAAAGGGTTGAAGGCACATATGCAATATTAAATAAAATGTTGGAAATAGCAGAAACCGACGGCCATAAAATAAAAGAATTAAGAGCTAAATCTAATAAAGAAGTTTTAGAGCTTACAGAATACCCAGTTCAATGGGAATTAGACACGACAAGAACATCAATACTTAATTTTAAAGGTTACGAAGCAGATACTTTAATAAGTGCGGTAACAGGATTTAATAGACTTAAGTATGATACAAGTAGACCTTTTACAAAACCTGTGACATATCAAAATTACTATAAGCCTTCTGAAAAAATTAAAATACCAAGTGCTTACTTATTAAAAAAGAGCAATTATAAAGTTCTTGACTTACTTAGTCAAAACAAAATAAACTATACTCTATTAAAAAAAGATACTTTAGTAGAAGTTGAAGCTTATAAAATAGAGAACTATGAAACTCGAAAAAATAGTTATGAAGGTCATTACCTTCATTTTGATACAAAGGTTGCAGCTTCGACAAAAAAAGTGCAATTTTTACAAGGAGATATTTTTGTACCCGTAAAACAAGAAGGTATTAGATATATTCTCGAAACTCTAGAACCATCAGCTACAGATTCATTTTTTAATTGGAATTTTTTCGATGCAATTCTTCAACAGAAAGAAGGATTCTCACCTTATGTTTTTGAAGATATTGCTTTAAAGTTATTACAAGATAACAACTTACTTAATGAAGCTTTTCAACTAAAGAAAAGTACTGATGAGAATTTCTCAAACAACTGGTATACGCAATTAGAATATATATACCAGAATTCTAAATATTATGAAGACGCTCATTTACAATACCCAGTATACCGAGTTGTAAATGATTTTTATATTGAAGAAGAGTAATTAAAATTACTCTTCAAACAAAATTTTAATATTATAGTAAGAGTTTTCTAAGGCTTTAGCAATTTTTTTGGGGCCTTTCCATTTAACTTTTTCAATACCTTCATCTAACTGGCCGATTAGCTCTCCTTTATAAGATGTTTTCATAGCAAACCAATGAACTTCTTTAAGTTTAAAGTTTCCATTTCGTTTAAAAACATGATATGTAGTCTTTAAAATATTCTCAATTTTAAGACCTTTTACACCTGTTTCCTCTTCTACCTCTCTAATCGCACATTGCTCAAGAGACTCACCTTTATCTAATTTACCCTTTGGCAGATCCCATTTATCATTCCTATAAATAAACAAAACCTTACCTTCTTTATTAGTAACCACACCACCAGCTGCAACAACTAAAGGAATTTTCTTTGTAAACTTCTTCAGAATCTCCTCATTATTAGGATGGTAGATATAAGCAACACTTAATTTTTTCTTTGATAACGATTCTATTGCTTCATTGATTGATTTCTCATTCAATAAAAAATATTTATTATTCGATATATCAGACAGTTTATTTGTCAAAATCAACTGAGCCTCATTAACAAAAACTTTATACATTTGCATTATGGTTTTAAACAAAGACACTGCTAAGAAAACAGCCGAACTTCTATTGCAAATTAATGCAATAAAGTTGGAACCTGAAAATCCTTTTTCATGGGCTTCAGGTTGGAAATCTCCAATCTATTGTGATAATAGAATTATTCTATCATATCCTCCCATCAGAAACTACGTTCGAGAAGAAATTGCTAAACAAGTTGAGAAGCTATATGGCAAACCAGATGTTATTGCTGGCGTTGCTACAGGCGCTATTGGTGTTGGCATGTTAGTTGCTGATTACTTAGGTCTTCCATTTATATATGTTCGACCAGAAGCTAAGTCACACGGTAGACAAAACCAAATTGAAGGTGCTTTAGAAGAAAACCAAACTGTAGTTGTTATTGAAGATTTAATAAGTACAGGAAAAAGCAGCTTAAATGCAGTAAAAGCATTAAAAGATTCAGGAGCAAATGTAAAAGGAATGATTGCCATATTTACATATGGTTTTGATGTAGCTACTGAAAATTTTAAAAAAAACAATATTGACCTGCACACATTAAGTGATTACGAAAACTTAATTCAACAAGCATCAGACACAAATTACATTAAAGAAGAACAATTTAAAACTTTGTTAGAATGGAAATCTAATCCATCTGGCTGGCAACAATAAGATTATGCACATAGAAACTCCTAAAAAAACAATTCAAAAAAGCTCAAAAGAGGTTTATGAATTTTTAATTGACGTAAAAAACTTTGAAAAACTAATGCCTGAAAATATTAGTAAATTTGAAGTTATAAGTGAAGATCGCTTCTTATTTGCCTTAAAAGGCATGCCAGAAATAGTTTTACAAAGAAAAGAACTTACACCTACGAGCAAAGTAGTTTTAGGTGCTGCTAGTGAAAAACTACCTTTTACATTAACAGCTAACCTTATAGAGTTATCAGCTACAGAAACTGAAGTTGTATTAAGTTTTGAAGGTGAATTTAACGCTATGATGGCTATGATGATAAAGAACCCAATTACAAATTTTATGGGTACACTTTCTGAAAATTTAAACAAAGTTTAATAAAGCAACTTTACTTCTTTCAAGTCATATTCTTTTAAGATTTCATCCTCTATTTCAACAACTAATTTTCCTTCATTAGAAATTCCTCTAATGATACCAGGAAACATTTGATCTGAGGTGTCTTTAAAAGTTGATGGTTTATCTTTTCTAAATAGTACTTCTAAATATTGGCTTTTTAAAGACTCTGATTTCCCTTCTGAAATATTTTTAAAAAGAATTTTAAGATGTTTCATTATGATTAATAATGACTCTTCTAAATCAAAAGTTCTTCCTAAAATTAGTTTTAAAGATGATACATTTGGAAGATTACTGAACGATAATTGATTAACATTCAAGCCTATTCCTACAACAGAAGCCTGAATTTTTGCTCCTGAAAGTATATTTTCAATTAAAATTCCACAAATTTTATCTTTTCCTGACAAAATGTCGTTTGGCCATTTTACTTTTAAATCTGGTATTTTAAGTTCTTCTAAAGCATAATAAACGCCCAATGACACACAAATATTTAATAAAAACTGATCAGCTATTAAAATTTGCTGATTTTTTTTTAAAAAGCTAAACGTCAGGTTTTTACCATCTTCAGAAAGCCATGTTGTTCCCATTTGACCACGCCCTTTTGTTTGTCTATTAGCTGTTACTACCGTAAAATCATCAAGATTACTTTTAGGTATTAAATTCTTCAAGTACAGGCTTGTTGAGTCTGTGGCATCAAGTTTGATTATTTGCATGTGTTAACTATTGTATAAAACTTCAATCTTATTATAAAAACAATAGCTAAGAAAACAAAAAAATAATAACTTTGCGTAAATTAAAATTTTTGAATGCAGAAAAAGCAAACTAGCGTAGATGAACTCATCAGTTTTATTCTAGAAGGAATAGAAGAAGTTAAAGGAAATAATATAAATTTACTTGATTTAAGAGAAATTGAAAATACAGTTTGCGACTATTTCATTATCTGTAGTGGTACTTCAAATACACATGTAAATGCGTTAGTAGGTTCTATCCAAAAAACGGTAAGCAAAAACATTAAGGACAAGCCTTGGCATGTTGAAGGTTCAGAAAACTCTGAATGGGTTTTAATGGACTATGTTAATGTTGTTGTACATGTGTTTCAAAAGCAAGCAAGAGAATATTACGACATTGAAGGCCTTTGGGGTGATGCAAAAGTTACAACAATAGAAAGTAGTCTTAAATAAGAAAAAACAAAATGGCAAAAGACAATAACTCAACTCCAAAAAAACCAAAATTTAGTTCTTGGTGGATTTATGGAATAATAGCAGCTTTATTAATTGGATTTCAATTTTTTAGCAGCTCTAACTTATCTAATATTCAAAAAACAACAACGTCTAAACTAAAACAATACTTAGTTAACGGAGATGTTGAAGAAGTTTTAATCGTTAAAAACCTTGGTGAAGCACAAGTTTTTTTAAAGAAAGAAGCATTAGAAAAAGGAGACCATAAAGAAGTGGCTGAAAAAGCTTTTTCAATTACAAACACTAAAACACCTCAATACTCTTTAACATATGGTGATTTAAGTAACTTTGAAGATGATTTAAAGAAAACTAAAGCAGAATATAATTTAGATACTGTTATAGATTATAAGAATGATTCTAACCTTTTTGGTGAAATCATTTTAAGCATCCTTCCTTTCATACTTATTATTGGTATTTGGATATTTTTAATGAGAAGAATGTCTGGCGGCGGCGGCGGCGGCGCAGGTGGTCAAATTTTTAATATCGGAAAATCTAAAGCAAAACTTTTTGACGAAAAAACAGATACAAGAACATCATTTAAAGATGTTGCTGGTTTAGAAGGTGCTAAAGAAGAAGTTGAAGAGATTGTAGACTTTTTAAGAAACCCTGACAAATACACTTCTTTGGGTGGTAAAATACCAAAAGGTGCATTATTAGTAGGACCTCCAGGAACTGGTAAAACTTTATTAGCAAAAGCTGTTGCTGGTGAAGCAAAAGTACCTTTCTTCTCACTATCAGGTTCTGATTTTGTTGAAATGTTTGTAGGTGTTGGAGCATCAAGAGTTCGAGACTTATTTAAACAAGCTAAAGATAAATCTCCTGCGATTATTTTTATTGATGAAATTGATGCTATTGGTAGAGCTAGAGGTAAAAACAACATGACAGGTTCTAATGATGAACGTGAAAACACATTGAACCAATTGCTTACTGAAATGGATGGTTTTGGAACAAATACGAACGTAATTGTTTTAGCAGCTACCAACAGAGCAGATGTTTTAGATAAAGCTTTAATGAGAGCTGGACGTTTTGACAGACAAATTTATGTTGACTTACCAGATATTAGAGAACGTAAAGAAATATTTGAAGTACACCTAAAACCTATTAAAACTGCTGAAACATTAGATTCAGAATTTTTAGCGAAACAAACTCCTGGTTTCTCTGGGGCTGATATTGCAAATGTTTGTAACGAAGCTGCATTAATTGCCGCTCGTAAAGACAAAAAAGCAGTAAACAAACAAGATTTCTTAGATGCTGTTGATAGAATTGTAGGTGGATTAGAGAAGAAAAATAAAATTATCACTCCAGGTGAAAAAGAAACAATTGCTTATCATGAAGCTGGTCATGCAACTGTAAGTTGGATGTTAGAACATGCTGCACCTTTAGTTAAAGTAACTATTGTACCTAGAGGTCAATCTTTAGGAGCTGCATGGTATTTACCTGAAGAACGTTTAATCGTTCGTCCTGATCAAATGAAAGACGAAATGTGTGCAACTTTAGGCGGTAGAGCTGCTGAAAAAGTTATATTTAATAAAATATCTACTGGCGCACTTAGTGATTTAGAAAAAGTAACTAAGCAGGCAAAAGCAATGGTTACTATTTATGGTTTGAATGATAAGATTGGAAACATCACTTATTATGATTCATCAGGACAAGATTCTTATGGGTTCTCTAAGCCTTATAGTGAAGAAACTGCACAAACGATAGACAAAGAGATCTCTATTTTGATAGAAGAGCAATACGAACGTGCTATTGAACTTTTAGATAAAAATAAAGATAAGCTTACTGAACTTGCTCAAAGATTGTTAGAAAAAGAAGTTATCTTTAAAGATGATTTAGAGAAAATTTTTGGAAAAAGAACTTTTGATAAAGATTTAGCTGAAGCAGCTACGGTAGTTGACATAGATGTTAACAATACTGAATTACCTGAATCATAAGAATAATAACAATATCTGATTGAATTTTTAAGTTAGAATGGGACTATTTGACAAACTCTTTGGAGGAGGCAAAAACAAGGTTTCTAAAGAAGCTAATGAATCTAGAGGCATGCATATGCCTGATTTAGACATACCCGCTGATGAAAAATTCACTATACATTTTAAGAAAAATGGCGGTAAATTTATTTACTGTGATGGTTATTCAGATGTATATGAAGCATTAGAAAATATAATTATTGAAAACGAATGGCAAAAACTGCCATTCTTTTCAATAGATGAAAGATTAGAACAAAAATTTTCTAGGCAACAAATTACATTTACTAAACAATTAAAAAACAGTCCAATATTTTTTACCACATGCGAACATCTGATCGCTCAAAATGGATCTATTTTAATATGTTCTAATCAACTAAAAGAACTTAAACTTAATGAATTGCCTGAAAATTTTATTGTTTTCGCAACTACCAGTCAGCTTGTAAATTCAATAGGTGAAGGTTTAAAGATTATTAAGAAAAAATACAAACATACTATTCCATCTAATATTACTACCATCAAACATTTTCAATCTAAAACTGAAAATAAAGATGATTTTTTAACATATGGTAGTAGTTCTAAAAATTTATATCTTATACTTCTCGAAGATTTATAATATGAAAGAAATTTTTAGAAGACTAATTACAGGTATAGTTTACGTTGTACTATTGTTATCTGCTATATTTTTAAGCTCAGATGCTTTTGATTTTTTATTTATGGTATTTGGTTTAGCTTGCCTTTTCGAATTCAAGAGAATGGCTAAATTAAAGGGCTATTACATTTTTGTAGCATACTTAGCTTTATGGTGGAGCTTTATTTATTTTATTACCGACTACTCTTACAGCCAGTCAATTGTAAACGTTTTAATGTTTATAACAATAACAATAAACATAGTTTTACTTTTTTACCTTTTTTCTACAAAACCCAAAATTTTTACTCAGTTACAGAAATTTTTAATCAGCCTTTTTTACATTGGCGGAGGTTGTATTTTCCTCACAATGATTCCTTATCAAGAAAATAGTTTCGCTAAATTCTTAATTATGGGAATCTTTATTCTAATTTGGGTAAACGATTCTTTTGCCTATTTGGTAGGGAAATCTATTGGAAAAAATAAACTATTTCCATCTGTATCTCCTAAGAAAACATGGGAAGGAGCTATTGGAGGGTTAGTTTTTTCTTTGATTGCTGCATTTATAATGTCTAAATTTGAAGCCCATATAAGTCTATATCAATGGTTAATTTTAGCAATTGTGATAGTCGTAACTGGCAATTTAGGTGATTTATTAGAATCTAAATTTAAAAGAGCTGCTGGTGTTAAAGACAGTGGCGCTATATTACCTGGGCATGGCGGAATGTTAGATAGATTAGATAGTCTAGTTTTTGCTGCTCCTTTTGCATACTTAACCTTAAATATTTTCAACCATGTTTCATAAAGAGGGTCAAAAAATTATTTTAATTACCTTTTTAATTATCGCTTCAGCTATATTAGCTGCAAATTTTTATATTGATATTACTTGGCTAAGATTATTAGTGCAAGTTGTAGCACTTTTCTTTTTGGTTATGATTCTTCAATTTTTCAGAAACCCAAAAAGACCTGTTGCTAAAAGTTTTGACGAAATATTAGCTCCTGTAGATGGAAAAGTTGTTGTTATAGAAGAGGTTGAAGAAAATGAATATTTTAAAGGTAAGCGATTACAAGTTTCTATTTTCATGTCCCCTATAAATGTTCATGTAACCCGTTACCCTGCAAGTGGCTTAATTACGTACTCTAAATACCACCCTGGTAAATTTTTAGTAGCATGGCACCCAAAAGCTAGTGAAGAAAACGAAAGAACAACAGTTGTTATTAAAACACCTAAATTCGGAGAAATACTATACCGCCAAATAGCAGGTGCTTTGGCTAAACGTATTGTAAATTACGCAAAAACAGGAGACAGTGCTCAACAAGGTGAAGATGGTGGCTTTATAAAGTTTGGTTCTAGAGTAGATTTGTTCTTACCTTTAGACTCTGTTGTTACCGTAAAATTAAATCAGAAAGTAACTGGCGCTAAAACCTGTATAGCTACTATCGGAAGAAATCATGAAGACTGATCAAAACCTAGAAGATACATTTTTTAAAACAGTAGACTTTGTTAATAATTTTACAGATCCTCTACCTGCTGATCTTTTATTAAAATTATACGCTTTTTACAAAATTGCATCTGAAAATAAAGCTGACCCTGGCAGTAAAACACCTTTGATTAATGCGTTTAAAGCAAATGCATTGATACAAGCTAAAAACCTGTCTAAAAAGCAAGCTATGGAAAGTTACATAGCTTTAGTGAATAAAGAATTGAAAGAAATTTAATTTTTACCAATCTATCGGCTGGTAATCTTTTAAGAATTTCCCACACCAATGTTTACCTGTATTTATACCATCAATTAAAGGGTCTAAAACTCTAGCCGCACCGTCAACAATATCTAAAGGCGGTTGAAAATCGTGAACTTCCTCTTTCAATTTAGATAATTCTGCTGGATCTTCATCTGTAACCCAACCTGTATCTACCGCATTCATAAACACACCATCTTTAGCAAAGTCTAATGCAGATGTATGTGTCATCATATTTAAGGCTGCTTTGGCCATATTTGTATGAGGATGCCTATCTTCTTTAAAGAACCTATGAAATTTACCTTCCATAGCAGAAACATTAATAATATGTTTTTTGCCTGTATTTTCTTTTCGCATTAATTTAGATAAGCGATTACAAAGCACAAAAGGCGCTACTGCATTTACAAGTTGCACCTCTATCATTTCCGGAGTTTCAATTTCCCCTAATTTCAACCTCCAACTATTTGTTTTACGTAAATCTACTTGCTGCAAATCAGCATCAAGTTCTCCTTCTGGAAAAACTTCTTGTGTAGAAAGTGAATTATCAAAACTATAAGGAATTTGAGAAAGCTTAGCTGAAGCACGAATACCAACGCCTGGCTCTGGAGCATGCCAAGTAACAGGTAGTGTATTATTTTGTTGACTTGAAACGTTTTTACCCAATGCATTTAGCTCATCTAAACAATATAAATGATCAGACAAAACCTGCTTAGCAGATTTCGAAAGAGATTCCACAGGCATTTCCTCATTAGGCATTAAATGCTTATAAAAACCAGCAGGCCTACGAACTGTTTGAGCTGCATTATTAATTAAAATATCTAAACGATCATATTGTTGCTCTATAAAATTACAGAAAATTTCAACACTTGGTATATGCCTTAAATCTAAACCATGTATTTTAAGTCTATGCCCCCATTTAGAAAAATCATCTTCTTTAGAGAAACGCAATGCAGAATCTACAGGAAAACGAGTTGTTGCAACTACTGTAGCCCCTGCTCGCAAAAGTATTAATGTTATATGATATCCAATTTTTAAACGAGAACCTGTAACGATAGCTACTTGATCTGTTAAATCTGCTGTTTGAAAACGTTTTGCATAATTAAAGTCTCCACAATCTTGACACATAGTATCATAAAAATGATGAAGCTTGGTATATACCGTTTTACATACATAACAATTACGAGGTGACTCTAATTCGTTCTCCCCTAAATCTCTAAGCTTAGGTGCCTCTAGTAAAATTGGTGCTTTAAAAATTACTGCTTCACGAGCACTTCTTATACCTGTTTCTTTACGGGCATGTTTATCTCTTTCAATCTGTTTACGCTTAGCTGCTTTAGCTGCATCTTTTTTACGTTGCTTAAACTCATGTCTACTAGGTCTTGAAATAACACCTGCAGCTTTTAATAAGGCAACACGCTGTTCTTCTGGCAGCTCTAAAACTTGGTGTGCATTCTCCCCTATTCTATTTAATATAGAAATACATTTTTCAATCTCCTCAAGACTAACATTACCACTAGTCAATTCCCCTTTTCCGTTTGATGTATCTGAATTCATGCAATTAAATCTTTTGTCTTTTTAGAACGCTGCAAATGTACAGCTTAAATCAAATTAATTTTAGAAAATGTAATCAGATTAAAGTTTTGTTTTCAATACTCAAATAGCTCAAAGCTTTAAATATCTTATTAACTCAAAAAGCCTGAAATCATAAATGATTTCAGGCTTTTTGAGTTCGAAATTAATATAGTTACTCTATTACTTTAGCACCTTCTGGTTTAGAAAAATAGTTTTCTGATACGCTAGGCGAAAAAGAAAGATCACTAATTTCTATTTTAGTAATATATTCTCCTAAATCACCTTCTTTAGACCAATGTGTTTTTAAACTGGTAGGTAAATCAATTCCGTCTACAGTTTTCCAACCTACAATTTCCATTATTTTTTCAGGAGCGTGACCTCCATTAGGGAAATAACCAGGGTAAGAAACTATATAACTAATTGCACTCATCTTATGAGTGTTTTTATCAAAGTATAATATATAATAATCATCTGGAGCATCACCCGTACCTGAAGCAAACGTAGCTTTTATTACATCTTGCATATCACCTTTGTATTCTCTACCTTCCAAAAGCTCTAAACCAACACCTTCACCATCTAATACAAATGGATGTGCAAAAAGATAAATAGGAGTTAAAGCCCAAAATTTAGTATCATACTCAAAAGCAGTACTATCTTTAGCCATTACCCAAGCTTCTTTACCATCCCATCCAAAAATAGCTGTTGTATCTTCAACACTATTATGTCTTGCTTTATTATTCCAAGTATCAACAGTCTGGTATGAGTTTCTGCGTGTAGAACCATCTAATGGTTGGTAATCAAAACGAAATGATAAATATCCGTTATTAAACCATTTTTCTAAACCACCTTGCGCTTCCATTCCATTCCACAGTACTTTTCCAGCTTCAGATGCATTTAAACGTGTCTTTGCTTTTTCAACTCTATTCTTAACCCAAGATTCAGGAATATCATACTTTTCAACCATTTCAGTTGTAGCAGTTTCATCCATTTTTTCTTTTTTAGGTTCGTTTTTACAAGCTGTAAATGCTAATAAAAACAATGCCATAGCTATTTTAATAGTAAATTTCATTTATTATTTTTTAGATTGATATAGTATAGTCGTACTACATCTTAATTAATTTCAGTAAATATCAAAAAAAATCCTAAGATTTTCATCTTAGGATTTATACACATCAATAATAAAATTGATTACGCTATTTTATTACGCTTACGTTCGTTCTCCGTTAAGTATATTTTTCTTATTCTTAAGAATTTAGGAGTAACCTCAACATACTCATCTTTCTGAATATATTCTAAAGCTTCTTCTAAAGAGAATTTAATTGCAGGTACAATTTTTGCCTTATCATCAGCTCCTGAAGAACGTACGTTAGACATTTTTTTAGTTTTTGTAATATTTACTGTCATGTCATCACCTCTAGAGTTTTCTCCGATAACTTGACCTTCGTAGATATCTTCTCCTGGCTCAACAAAAAACTTACCTCTATCTTGTAATTTATCAATAGAATAAGGAATTGATTTACCCATTTCCATAGAAACTAAAGAACCATTTTGACGTTGAGGAATATCACCTCTCATTGGTTGATACTCTAAGAAACGGTGTGACATAATTGCTTCACCAGCTGTAGCTGTCAATAACTGATTTCTTAAACCTATAATACCTCTTGATGGAATTAAGAATTCGCAAATCATACGATTTCCTTTAGCTTCCATACTAGTCATTTCACCTTTACGCATAGAAACCATTTCTACTGCTTTACCTGAAACTTCTTCTGGCAAATCAATAGTCAATTGCTCTACTGGCTCACATTTTTGACCATCAATTTCTTTGATGATAACTTGTGGCTGACCAATTTGCATTTCGTAACCTTCACGACGCATTGTTTCTATCAATACAGATAAATGTAATACACCTCTACCAAATACTAAAAACTTATCAGCACTATCAGTTGGATTAACACGTAATGCTAAGTTTTTTTCTAATTCACGCTCTAAACGATCTTTAATATGACGAGAAGTAACAAATTTACCATCTCTACCAAAGAAAGGAGAATCGTTAATTGTAAATAACATACTCATTGTCGGTTCATCAATAGCAATAGTTTTTAAACCCTCTGGGTTTTCAACATCTGCAACTGTATCACCAATTTCAAATCCTTCTAGGCCAACAATAGCACAAATATCACCAGTTGCAACTTCCTCTACTCTAAGTCTACCTAGACCTTCGAAAGTATATAATTCTTTTATTTTTGTTTTTACAATCGAACCATCTCTTTTAACCAAAGAAACTGTTTGACCTTCTTTTAAACCACCTCTTAATAATCGACCAATAGCGATACGACCAGTAAAAGAAGAGAAATCTAAAGATGTAATTAACATTTGAGTATTACCTTCTTTTGGTTCAAAAGTTGGAACATGCTCGATAACCATATCTAACAATGGTTCTATATTTTCTGTTTGGTTTTTCCAATCGTCACTCATCCAGTTGTTCTTTGCTGAACCGTATACTGTTGGAAAATCTAGTTGCCACTCTTCAGCACCTAATTCAAACATTAAATCAAAAACTTTCTCATGAACTTCTTCAGGAGTACAGTTTTCTTTATCAACTTTATTAACTACCACACAAGGCTTAAGGCCTAAATCGATAGCTTTTTGTAATACAAAACGTGTTTGAGGCATTGGACCTTCAAAAGCATCAACCAACAATAAAACACCATCAGCCATATTTAATACACGCTCAACTTCACCACCAAAATCGGCGTGACCAGGAGTATCAATAATATTAATCTTGGTACCTTTATATACCACTGAAACGTTTTTAGAAGTAATAGTAATACCTCTTTCACGTTCTAAATCGTTATTATCTAATATTAAATCACCTGTGTTTTGATTTTCTCTAAACAACTGACAGTGATACATAATTTTATCTACCAAAGTAGTTTTACCGTGATCGACATGGGCAATAATGGCAATATTTTTTGTTGCTGACATAAATACTTTATTAAAGGAACTTTTCCTGCTAAATTTTGCGCAAAGGTACTGCTATTTTTGATAGCACAATACAAACTATCCAAATTTTTATTATACTGATTTTGAGGACGTTCTACAAGTAGTGATTAGATTTAAATTCTATTATCTTTGCTATATTAAATTATACACAAAATGAACATAGATAAGATACCTCAAATAAAACATACAAATAGTGACAACTTTTTTCTTTTATGTGGCCCTTGTGCTATAGAAGGGGAAGACATGGCGTTACGAATTGCAGAGCGTATTATTGAAGTTACTGATAAGCTAAAAATACCTTATATTTTTAAAGGAAGTTTTAAAAAAGCTAACCGCAGTCGTGTTGATTCTTTCTCTGGAATTGGTGATGAAAAAGCTCTTAAAATTTTGAGAAAAGTATCTGAAACTTTTAAAGTACCTACTGTAACCGATATTCATGAAGTAACTGATGCTGCTATGGCTGCGGAATATGTAGATATTTTGCAGATACCCGCTTTTTTAGTACGCCAAACAGATTTAGTTGTTGCTGCTGCTAATACTGGTAAAGTTGTAAACTTGAAGAAAGGACAATTTATGAGTCCTGAAAGCATGAAACACGCTGTTGCTAAAGTAAAAGATTCGGGTAATGAACAGGTAGTAATTACAGACCGTGGTACTATGTTTGGTTACCAAGATATGATAGTAGATTTTAGAGGCATACCAACAATGAAAGCTTACGCTCCTGTTGTTTTAGATGTCACACATTCTTTACAACAACCTAACCAAACAAGTGGTGTTACAGGCGGCAGACCTGATATGATTGAAACTATTGCTCGTGCAGGTATTGTTACAGGTGCTGATGGTATTTTCATGGAAACACATTATGACCCTTCTATTGCAAAAAGCGATGGTGCTAATATGCTGCATTTAGATCATTTAGAAAAACTTCTTACCAATTTAGTTGCTATTAGAAAAACTGTAAATTCGTTAAAATAAATATTTATTATAATAAAAAAAGGGGATACTTGAGATTTTAAAGTGTCCCCTTTTTTTTATCTTAACAACCTATTTACAAAGCCAACCAAATGCACACCTTAAAACCTCTATTTTCTCTTTTATTCATCTGTTTTTTAAATCTCAATGCTCAAGAAAATAATTCTTTTGGAATTTTAACTCAAGAAGAGTTGAATTTTTCAATTTATGAAAAAGATAGTACCGCTAATGCTATAACACTCTATGAAAAAGGCGATAACTATTTTGACATAATAGATGATAGGATTATGATTGTAAAAAAATATCATGTGAAAATTAAAATCCTAAATTCTAAAGGTTTTAATGAAGGAAACATCGAAATACCTTTTTACCACAATGAAAGTGCTACAGAAAAAATAGAAGAAATAAAAGCGATTACCCATAATGGCACTATTAAAACAGGATTAACTCAAAGTCATATTTATAGTACTGATGTGCACGAAAATGTTACTGAAAAAAGATTTGCTTTCCCTAATATAAAAGAAGGTTCAATTTTAGAATATTCTTATAAACTGATTAGCCCTTTTTTCTATAATTTCGAAGGATGGCAATTTCAGTCAAATATTCCAAAGCTATATAGCGAGTTTAATGCAAAAATACCAAGCAATTATCAGTACAACAGAAGTATAATAGGTTCTTTAAAATTAAATACCAACGACGTTAACTTGAAAAAAGACTGTTTTTATGTTCCTGGTATTACTGAACCTGCAGATTGTGTAGTTTTAAAGTATGCGATGAAAGACATACCTGCTTTTAATGAAGAGGAGGATTATATGTTAGCCACTTCCAATTACATATCAAGAATTGATTTTGAATTAGCTACACATTATGGATTAGATGGCTCTATACATAAATACACTAAAAGCTGGAGAGATGTTGACCGCGAGTTTAAATCTGACAAAGACATTGGTCGCCAACTTAAGAAAACCGATTTTTTCGAAAAAAATGTGCCTAAAAAGATGCTAACTGAGGGCGATAAGCTTACTCGAGCTAAAAATATTTATGCCTTTATTCAGAATCATTATACATGGAATGGCAAATATGGTATATACAGAAATATAAGAGTAAAGGAAGCTTTTTATGAAAAAAAAGGAAATATTGGCGAAATCAATATTTCATTAATTAATTTATTAAATGCTGCTGGTATTGACACTAAACTAATGTTACTATCTACTAGAAATAACGGCTTACCTAAACAAAGCCACCCTGTCATATCAGATTTTAATTATGTAATTGCAAAAGTTGAAATAGAAGGTAAAACTTATCTACTAGATGCTACTGATAAATTTGTGCCATTTGGAATGTTACCTTTTAAATGTCTTAATTATTATGGTCGTATAATGGATTTTAAAAATGATAGTTATTGGCATGACATTAACCCTGATGAAGTTAGCAAATATTATGTAAATACACAGATTAGTTTTGATTTAAATAATAATACTGTGATTGGAAGTTTAGATGAAATTAACACAGGATACAATGCTATTGACAAAATAAGAAGTTTAAGTGAAACTACCGAAGAGGAATATTTAGATACCTATACAAATTCTAATAAAGAAGATTTTAATATTATATCTTATGAATATAATGATGAAAAAAGTAATAATAAAAAAACTCACGAAACCTTCAATTATAAAATTGAAAATATAGTATCAAATGATATTATATTTCTAGATCCTTTTTTAGTAAAATTCTTTTCTAAAAACCCATTTACCCTTGAAAAAAGGAACTACCCTATTGATTTTGGCTATAAAAAAAATTACACTTATTTAGCTAAAATTAAAATACCTGAAGGATACGAAGTACAAAAGCTACCTGATGGAAAAAAAATTGTATTAACAGATAGAAATGCAACCTTTCAATTTGGATGTAACAATGAGGCAAACCAAGTTAATTTATTTTTCAACATATCATTAAATAACACCTCTTATCCTGCCGATTTTCAACCTGGACTTAAAGAACTTTTTAAACATGTAATAAACACTCAAAACAATACTTTAATCGTTTTGAAAAAGAAATAAAAAAAAGAGTCCTGTTTAATTAAACAGGACTCTTTTTTTTATTTATATATATTTGAATTTCAATTATTCACAAATAGAAATAGTAAATGATCCTTCAAAAATACTTTCAGCAAACATAGAGCTCCCCTCTTTGTTTAACTTCATTTTTCCTGATATTTCTGTAGCACTTACTGCAGTAATCTCTACAGTTTCACCTATACTATTAAATGGTGTGTTATTACCGTCTTGAGTTACAATATTAACATCAGTATAAACACCTACTTCATTCGGCACATCTGCTGAAATTTTCAATCCATAATCAAAAGTTGATGTCTCACAGCCAAAAGGCTCATTCGTTAAATTGATTGTAATTTCTTCTGTACTAGAACTAGACCTGAAATAAGCTTGCCCCCCTTTAAAAGTAAATGAATTACCTTCTACTGTTCCTGATAAATTTTGATCACTAATACTACTACTGCCGTCATTATCATCATCGCTTGAACAACTAAGTAAACTAAAAAAGGTTAAGCAAATTAAAAAAAAATGTTTCATTATGGTTATTTATTTATTGTTTGAGAATTAAACGATAAAAAATTTACATTATTATTTATTCTATTGATATTATAAAGCAAGAACCATATCAACTGCAACAATAAAACAAAAAATACGTTAGATTTAAACAAATCTTAGTTTAAACTATCTTGAATAAAAAATTTAGCACCATACTATCAAATCAAATTTATAGAAAACTTATATATGGTACTATTTTTGGTATTTCTTTACTCTTAATTAGAGTTATTTATACTCAAACAATTCTATTTACATTTTTAGCTTGGAATTTATTTTTAGCTATTATACCTCTTGCAATATCTACATATATAATTTGTAGTGAGAAAATTAAATCGTCCAAAATATTAATTACCTTACTTTTTATACTTTGGTTATTATTCATTCCAAATAGTGCTTATATT
Source organism: Cellulophaga sp. HaHaR_3_176 (assembly GCF_019021925.1). Taxonomy (NCBI): domain Bacteria; kingdom Pseudomonadati; phylum Bacteroidota; class Flavobacteriia; order Flavobacteriales; family Flavobacteriaceae; genus Cellulophaga; species Cellulophaga sp. HaHaR_3_176. The sequence goes on along the minus strand of NZ_CP058990.1, from coordinate 355,737 downwards.
TTTACCGACTTAATTCATGTTGAAAACGATTATGGAATAAAGTGGTTTGATTTTATATTAATATTTGTTTTTGCAATTAATGGTTTAGTTTACGGTATACTTTCTATGTTAGATATGTTTTATGTTTTTACACAAAGATTTAGCATAAAGACAACTCATTTTTTCCTATTCAGCATTAGTTTCTTAAGCGGGTTTGGAATATTCTTAGGTAGATTTTTGCGTTTTAATTCTTGGGATATTCTAACTAGACCAAACACTCTATTCTATAGTATTTTCCACACCCTTTTTATGCAAAGAGCATGGATTTGGAGTATTGCATTTGGAACTTTTATTTGGTTAACATTTTTAATTTTAAAACCTTTACTTTCGTTTAGAAAAATAAAAAAGTAAAAGCTATTCCTTTCCATCTACAAAATCTTGTAAATACCCGTATCGTTCCGTTAATTTTCCATTTTGTGTCATTCTTGCTCTTTCAAGAAGTCCATTTTTATCGTTATTAAAAAAAGCTGGAATAACATTTTTTAAAAAAGCATCACCGAAACCTATACTTGCATCGCGTGGTAATTCGCATGGCAAATTGTCTACTGCCATAACTGCAATAGCCTTTTCATTTTTATAATCTATTTCTTTTTCTGTCTCAGGGTCATAACCGTAAATAGGATCTGCTATAGTAGATGGTTTTATTGTAGAAGCTACTGGTCCGTCGATATCACAACTAACATCTGCTACTACTTTAATTTTAAAATCTGGATGCTTTGCATCTTCTCTAGTATATAAATAAGGGGCTCCGTTGCCATAAAAATGACCTGCAATATAAAAATCTGTAACTTTTGTAAATCTTAAAAAATTAGTTTTATACTCTTCTGGGTTCGCAAAAAAATCGGCTTTATTGCCCCTCACACCATCCTTACGCTTATTATATTCCGAGGCATCAATCTGACAATAAACAGGTTCATTAAAAGATTCTGTTAAATAATCAGCAACAGTAACTTTTTTAATCTGCATTGCATCTACCATTTCTTTAGCACCATTACCTACTCTACCTTTTCCTGTAAGTAAAATTTTTATAGGAGGAAGCTCTATTTTATTTAGCTCGTCAATTAACGCTTGTTGATCTTTTAAGGCCTCAGCTTTAGGCAAGTCATATATATTAAATTTAAGTCCATAAGCTCTAAATCCATTATAAGCACCTACAATACCAGCATACCTACCAAAAGCAACTAATCGCTGTTCTTTTTCATTGGTAATTACCTCATGATCGTACAATTCTATATTTTTATCAAGAATCGCATTTAATAGATCTCTATTATAAGGTTGCTTTTTAATAGTATGAGAAAAGAAAAAATATTTTTTATTCGCTATTAAATTAGCGATAGGAACTTCTTTAACTCCTATCAAAACATCACAATCTTCCATATTTGAAGATATTGATAACCCTTTATCTTCATACTCAGCATCAGCAAAAGTTCTTATAGGAGAAGGTTCTATAAAAACCTCAGCATTTTTATGAGTTGTTATTAATTTATTACATGCTTTTGGAGATAAAACTACACGTTTATCTGGAGGGTTTTTTCTTTCTCTAATGATTCCGAACTTCATAAAATTAATTTTTACAACTTAAAATTCAACTATAGTTGTAAATGTAACATATGACATGTTGGCAAGCAAAACTTTTTTTGGAATACTTTTTGGAGTACATTTGCCGACCGCTTTAAGTAGCATTCATATTTTAGAATATGAAAAGTTCTTTGAAAAAGTAATTATATCGTTTTAACTTTCTTATTTTTCAGAAGGTAAAAAACATTTTAATAAGGGGCCGCCTGGTTTTGACAGCGAGACCAATTAGGATGTAAGCATGCCGAGCGCTGGGCTACAGCTCGTTAATCACATTTTCCACACTTTTAATTGGCGAAAATAATTACGCTCTTGCCGCTTAATCTGAATTATAGTAAGATTAGCCTCGTCTCTACTAGGTAGAGAAGCGAGATGTTCCGGAATAGCCCTTGTTGGCGGCGATTCTATTAGGAGCACCAGAAATGTCAACACAAGGGTATTATTGCTTTGGTAGTATCACAAAAATTTCAGAAGCTAAGTATACAATAGGCGGTTTTCAGTCGGTTGTGCATCGAAAACTAAATGAAAACTAAGCATGAAGAAAGCATTGTAATTGCTTGTTTGGACGGGAGTTCGATTCTCCCCGGCTCCACAAAATAACCTCGTAACACTAGTGTTTACGGGGTTTTTTATTTTAAGTGAGAAGTTTCGTTGTAAGTTTTACTGATATTCAATCTGTAGGTTTTTCGAGCATAGCACAGTGTGTTCACTTAATTGTTTTTGTTTTTGTTTATCTATAATGTGTATTTTGTTTTTCATTGCTCCTATAATTTTATTTTAAAAATTACCTAGGTTATCTGTTTGATATTTAAAATTATAACCTTGAAAAACCTTAACGTATTTATAAAAAAAATCTATCAACTCTAATAATAAATACTATAATATTTATATACATATAAACCAGTTGGTTACATATACTTAAGTACTCCCAATTTAAAAAACATACTCAAAAGAAGAAATTTCAAACCGATAGAATTCAAAAAAAAATTATTTCGGTTAAAAAATATTGTATTCCTAATTTAGTTTTGAACAGAAATTTAATAATAGAGATATGGATACTAATATGGAAAACTTACTACGTAAAGTAGAAAAAGAGACTTTAAATAGAACTGAAAAAATAAATAATTTTATTAATACATTGTCCACTAATTATAATTCTCTTATCTATTGCAATGGATTGGATGAGTTGAGAGATTTACAGATTTTTTTAACCGATGCTAGGATACAAAACGATGCTTTGAAAAAACGAATCGAAAAACTTAGATTGAACATTATCACTACAACAAATAATTCAAAAAACTTACTTAGTACTTTACTTCAATCTAATTTAAAATGCTCTAAAGATTTTGAATACATACAAATGGCAAAGAAGACTATAAGAATTCCGAATGATAGCTTATTAAATTCGAGTTCTGATTTTGGAGATAAAATGGTTTTAAACAATATAAATTCAGTACAGTTTTAAAACTAACTTCTAATCGGTATGACCAAAATAAAAGAAGTTGATGATTCTGCTATGTCCATCTCTCGTAAGAAAAAAGGTAGAGGATTTGCATACTATAACGAAGACGGTACTAAGATTATAAATAAAAAAATATTGAATCGCCTTCGAAAATTAATAATTCCACCGATGTGGAATGACGTTTTTATATGCGGATTTGATGATGGACATATACAAGCTATTGGTCGCGATTTAAAAGGTAGAAAACAATATATATACCATTCTATTTTTGAAAAACAAAAGCAAGAAGAAAAATTTAAAAAAATGCTTTCGTTTGCTGAAAAACTACCGAAAATTAGAAAAAGGGCTTATAAAGATCTTAGTTTAAATGTTTGGAAAAAAAGAAAACTTTTAGCATTAATTACACTAATTTTAGATGAATACGGTATTCGAATAGGAAACAAGCAATACCGAATTCAAAATGAAACATTTGGGTTGACAACTTTAAGAAGAAAGCATTTATCGATTGAAGATGATGAAGTAATTTTCAAATTTAAGGGAAAAAGCAAGCAAGAGCGTGAAGTTCACATTGATGATCCAGAACTAATACCCTTCATAAAAAAAGCTGCTGATATGCCTGGTTATGAAATTTTTAGATATAAAGATGATCATGGTAGTTTTAAAGAAATAGACAGTGATGATGTAAACAAATACATATCCACAAACATGGGAGAAGATTTTTCTAGTAAAGACTTTAGAACATGGGCTGCCAGCAGGTTAGCAATTGAATGTTATGACGAAGCAATAAAACAAAAAATTGATGCTTCAAGAAAAAAATTTAGCAATATTGTCATTAAAATGGTAGCATCTGAATTAGGAAACACACCCTCTGTATGTAAAAACTATTATGTACATCCAGCAATATTTAATGCTATTGATAAAAAAGAAATACCAACAAAAAACCCTTATACAAAAACAAAAAGTAATTATACCCTTACTGCAAGTGAGAAACTTGCAGTCGATATAATTGAAGATAGCTACGTTAACTGATAAAATTTAAAAATGGAAAATTTTAATTATTGCTTCACTTTAATAAATAGAAATAATCAAGAAGCTATTTTGTCAAACATTACAGATATTGATAAAATAAAGCCTTTTTTATCAGATGCTTTGTTCGAGTATATAAATACAGAAGCAAAAATCGGCAGACTTAATGCCTCTAAATTGAAAGACATTGACGTTGTTTGTATTATACAAAAAAAAGTGTCATTGAAAGCATCTTAAATAAAATAGCCTACTTTGAATATACTATCATTAAGAAAAGTTTTTTTCTAAGAGAGACAGTTTAAAAATTAAATTTTCTTTTATTTCTTTAAAGTCGATTTCCGAATCTTTAAAGCCATGAATATCTTTTCTACATTCTCTACAAACATCTCTCTCTAAATTATTCTCAGTACCACATTCACATTTCCAAACATCAATTTCATTCTCAGAATATGTTTCTTTAGAGCGTAAAAATTTAGCCTTAACAGGAAATTTTTCTTCTAAAATTAATATAGTTTCTCGAATGGGTTTTAGGTCTGACTTAAAATATGTTTCCTTATGCATAACGGCAATAGACGCTCCAATTCTATTCAAGTATTTATTTTCACTACTTAAAAGCTTTAAATTTTTATCATAATCTACCAAATTCAATTCTTTAATAACTTCCAAAACAAACTCTAAATCTCTTTCTTCATTATTCACTAAAAATTTAAAAACCTCAGTTACTGTATGTTCTCTCTCTAAAGTATCAAAAAATAATATGATGTTGTTTTTGACATCATATTGACTTAAGTTATTAGTAAGTTTGGTTAAAAGAAAAGGAATAAGTTCTGAAACTTGGTTTTCTATAATCAAGTCCCACTTATTATCATTTAACACAAGTTCATCCTTTTCTGCACTTTCTAATAATTTAGCTTTTAATGATAATTGTTCTAAAGCTTCTACATTAATTGAAGTAGCGTTTTTAATAACATTTTTTGCTTTTCCGGCAACTCTTACTGCTGTACCCATTGCGGTTACCATCAACATAGATTTTCCTTGTGACGAAATTTCATCATTATCGATACTTAATCCAATAACATAATTCGCATTTAAATAATGAGCCCTCCTCTTTAATTCATAAATAGCTTGTTCATTAATTTTTTCTAAAGATTTTGTGTAAGTGTTAGATTTGCCTCCAAAAACATCACGAAAACCTGTTAAAAAGTCTTTAAAGAAATTCATTCCAATGACTATATTTACCGAAATAGGCTCAATATATTCTTCTATTTCAACATTTTGAAGCGATGATGTTGTTGTTACTTTTATATGTTTAAAGTTTTCCATTTATAAAATGTTGTAAAGTTTCTTTTAAGTACTATTCTTCTAAAAGAATTTTGCTTTCTAATTTATATTTACAACGCAAAAACGAGAACATATATTCTACCTTGAAGATAAATAGTAAATTATAAACATCAGAATTATTATTAGAACTTAAATCTATTAACTAAAATAGATGTCGTTTAAATAAAAAACCTGTAAATTTCTTTACAGGTTTTCTCACTCAATCACACTAAAAAAACTAACAATTTAAATTGCTTAATTCCATCCACCACCTAAGGCTCTGTACATATTTACTTGAGCCAACATTTGATCTTTTTTAGTTTCCACTAGTTCAATTTTAGATTCTAATGCATCACGTTGCGTTAATAAAACCTCCATATAATCTGCACGAGCAGATTGAAAAAGCAGCATCGCTACATCTATAGATTCCGTTAAGGCATTTACTTGTCCTTTTTTTAAATCATAACTCATTTTTAAGTTATTGATATTTGAAACCTGATTAGAAACCTCAACAAAAGCATTCAATATCGATTTTTCATACTCATAAACAGCTTGTATTTGCCTACTATTTGCATTTTTATATTCTGCCTTAATAGCATTTCTATTAATTAAAGGGCCTACAACATCACCTACTACAGAATACAAAAGAGACTCTGGAGCTGCGTTTAAATATCTAGGATTAAAAGCCTCTAAACCAATACCTGCTTTAATACCTATTGATGGGTAAAAATTAGCCTTCGCCACTTTGATATTTAATTTTGCAGATGCCAACTCTAGCTCTGCCTGTCTAATATCTGTACGATTTTGCAATAATTGCGATGGTACACCAGTATAAATAGTATCTAACGTTTTATTGATAAAATCATCTGTACTACGCTGAATAGGCGTTGGGGATTTACCTAGTAGAAAATTTATTTTATTTTCTACTTCTACAATTTGCTGTTTAATTTCATACCTATGGCTCTTATTCTTTAAAACTTCAGCTTCGAATTTTTTAACAGCTAATGCTGTTGCTCTTGCTGCTTGCTTTTGTAAATCGACCATTGTTAAAGCATTTTTCTGTAGTTCTAAATTCTGGTCAATTATAACCAATTGGTTATCTAAAGCTAAAAGCTCGTAATAAGAATCGGCAATTTCTGAAACCAAATTAGTAACCATAAAGTTTTTACCTTCAACAGATGCTAAATATTCATAAACTGCTGATTTTTTTGCATTGCGTAGCTTTTTCCAAACATCAAGCTCCCATGATGCTGATAAACCAAAAGTATAGTTTGGCAAAGGATCTGGAAAATTTTCATCTTCTCTAATATTCAGACCTTCTTCCACAGCTCCATTTCTAGTATACTCTCCAACTTTCTCAACCTCAGCTCCTCCATAAAAATTAACAAAAGGTAAATATTCTCCTTTTCTAACTTTAATTTCATTTTGAGCCATGCTTACCCGTTGCAACATAATATTAAGCTCTTGATTATTTACTAAAGCGCTATCAATTAATGAAACCAAGTAAGGGTCTGAAAAAAAATCTCTCCACTTAACAGTAGCTGCAGTATTTAAACTATCTGAAGATTGGTTTTCGTATTGCTCTGGCATACTTCTATCTTCTTCTTTAATTGCTTTGGTAGGTACACAGGCGTATAAAAACATAACACTTAAAAAACCAATCAAAAATGATTTTTTATATGCTATAATTTTTCCTAATTTATTATTCATTTTCATTTTTTTGAGTTAGTTTTTTCAAAAGCTTTTTAACCTCTTTAAGTGCTACATTAGTTTTACTTTTACCCTCACTATTTCTTACTAATTCTTCAGAAACAGGTTCGGTAGATTCTCCTTTAATTAAGCTTCTACCATCAGCCATAGTAGCAAAAATGTAATACAAACCTGGAATAATTAGAATACCGAAAACGGTACCCATTAACATACCTCCCATGGCAGAACCTCCAATAGTTTTATTTCCAATTGCGCCAGCTCCATGAGCAACTACTAAAGGAATAAGACCCGCCATAAAAGCGAAAGATGTCATCAGAATTGGTCTAAATCTAACCTTTGCACCTTCAATTGCCGCTTCAAGTATTGTACTTCCCTGTCGCCTTTTTTGCACTGCAAACTCGACTATAAGAACTCCGTTTTTACCCAACAGCCCCACTAACATAATAAGTCCAATTTGTGCATAAACATCATTAGCAAGCCCCATAGCTTTTAGTAACAAAAAAGACCCTAAAACCCCAACAGGTAATGATAAAATTATAGCAAAAGGAAGCAAGAAACTTTCATACTGTGCCGCAAGAACGAAATACACAAAAATTAAAACTACAGCAAAAATATAAATAGATTCATTTCCTCTTTGTGCTTCATCGTAAGACAAACCTTCCCAAGCAACATCATAACCTCTAGGTAAAGATTCTTTAGCTACTTCATTTATTGCATCAATAGCATCTCCACTTGTAAAACCAGGAGCTGGTAGTCCTCGAATTGATGCAGAATTATATAAATTGTACCGAGTAATCTCATTAGGCCCTAAACGTTTTTCCATAGTCATAAATGCAGAATATGGAACCATTTCACCTTCTTCATTCTTTACAAATAATTTTTCAAGGTCTGATGGTAAAGCTCTATATTCTGGTGCAGCTTGAGTATACACTTTAAAAAACCTTCCAAAACGTATAAATCCTTGCTCGTAAGTACTCCCTATCAATATATTTAAATTTTCCATTGCTTTATCAATAGAAACACCTTTTTGCATTGCAATTTTATTATTGATTTTCAACTCATACTGTGGGTAATTTGCTGAATAAAACGTAAACAAACCTGTAAGTTCTTCACGCTTAGATAAGGCATCCATAAAATCATTATTAATTTTTTCAAATTCATGATAATCGGTACCATTAGTTTTATCTAATAAACGCATTGAAAATCCTCCTGAAGACCCAAAACCTGGTACTGCTGGTGGCTCAAAATATTCGATAACTGCACCCAAATTTTTAGTTTCCTCTTCTAATTCTTCCATAATTTCATGTACAGAATGATGACGCTCAGACCAAGGTTTTAGGTTAATCAAACACGTACCTGCATTTGAGCCTCTACCTTCCGTCATAATCTCATATCCTGCCAGAGAAGAAACTGATTCTATTCCTTCTGTTCCCTCACATATCTTCTGTAGTTTTCTAGCAATATCGTTAGTACGCTCTAATGTAGAACCTGGTGGAGTTTGTATAATGGCATATATCATCCCTTGATCTTCATTCGGAATAAAACCAGCAGGTAATGATTCGTTTGTTATGAATATTCCAACGCAGAATGCTATTAAAATTCCAAAAGTTAAAATTCTTCTAGCAACAATTTTATTTAGAATTTTCACATATCTGCCTGTCAGCTTCTCGAACCCTCTATTAAACCAATCTATAAATTTATCTATAGGTGATTTCTTTTTAGTCTTACCATGATTATTTTTAAGAATCATAGCACAAAGTACAGGTGTTAATGTAAGTGCTACAATCGCAGATAAAATAATAGATCCTGCCATTGTAATCGAGAATTGCCTGTAGAAAACACCAACAGGACCCGTCATAAATGCAATCGGAATAAATACAGAAACCATTACTAAGGTTATTGCTATAATAGCTCCTCCTATTTCATTCACGACGAGCTTTACAGCTTCATAAGGCCCTAAATGTGTTTCTTCCATTTTAGCATGTACTGCTTCTACAACAACAATAGCATCATCGACGACTATTCCTATGGCGAGAACCAATGCAAATAGTGTTATTAAATTGATAGACAAGCCAAACAATTGCATTATAAAAAAAGCTCCTATTAAAGAAACAGGTACTGCTATAATCGGAATTAAAGTAGACCTCCAATCACCTAAAAATAAGAAAACAACTATGGCTACTAAAATAAAAGCATCTCTAAGCGTATGAATAACTTGTTCTATAGAGGCATTTAAAAAGTTAGATACATCATAACTAATTTTATACTCCATACCAGATGGTAAATCTGCCTTTAACTCTTTAAGTTTATCCTTTACTTCTGCGATAACATCACTTGCATTACTACCAAAAGTTTGTTTCAATACAATTGATGCAGAAGGCTTGCCATCTAAATTTGAATAAATGTCGAAAAACTCACTTCCTAATTCAACTTCCGCAAGGTCTCCTAACTTTAAAATTTCACCCTCTTTATTCGCTTTAATAATAATATCTTCATATTGCTCTGGCTCATCGTACCTATCCTGATACATTAATACATATTCTAAAGATTGTGAAGTTTTTCCTGAGCTTTGGCCAATTCTGCCTGGTCTAGCCAAAATACTTTGCTCCTCCATCGCTTTTAATACTTCTTCTGCAGAAACATTATAGGCACGCATACGATCTGGTTTTAACCAAACACGCATTGCGTACTTACGACTCCCTAAAATTTGCGCACTAGCAATACCATCAATTCGCTGAATTTCTGGTATCATTTTAGTATAAGCATAGTTATATAAAAACAATTCGTGATCATCTACATTATCACTATATAAATTTACATACATTAACATACTTGGCTGTACAGGTGTAATGATTACCCCTTCACGTTGCACTAACTCTGGCAGTAAAGGCATAACCTGATCCACTCTTGTTTTTACTCGTACAACAGCTTGATCAGGATCTGTACCTGGTTCGAATATAATACGTAGTGTACCTTCACCTGCACTTGTTGCATCAGATGCGATGTAACGCATTCCTTGTACTCCGTTTATAGCTGTTTCTAATGGTATTAGTGTAGATTTCACTAATACATCTGCACTTGAACCTGGGTAAGCAATAAAAATGTTTACTGTAGTAGGTGCTATTTCTGGAAATTGTGATATAGGTAATTGCTTAATAGAAAGCAAACCTGTAAATACGATTATTACCGATATGACGATTGCCAATACCGGTCTTTTTATAAAATTACTGAACATGTTTTTTTAGATTAGTTTTGATTACTCGGCGTAAACAGCCAACTTTGAAATCACTTCATTAGGTTCAATAAATTCAGTGCTAATTTTTTCATTGTTTTTTACCATACGGATTCCATCCAATAGTAATTTATCGGTAGCTTTTAAACCTTTACTTATTACAAATAAATGTGGTAATTCTGCTGCTACGGAAATTTCAGTTTGTCTAACGATATTATCTTTATCTACAATAAATACATATTTTTTATCTAGAATTTCGAATGTTGCTTTTTGTGGAATTATCAATGCACCTACATAAGGTGTTGTCATTAATATACTACCAGTTTCTCCATGTCTAAGAATACCGTCTGGGTTATTAAAAGTTGCTCTGAAAGCTATATTACCAGTTTCATTATTAAAATCTGCTTCAATTGTTTCTACAATTCCTGTTTGATTAAAGACTTTATTGTTTGCCATTAAAAGGTTAACAGATTTTTTAGTGTCTTTATCTTTACTGGTGATATAGTCTAAATATTCTGATTCAGGCACATTAAAATACACCCACATTTTACTATTATCAGAAAGCGTAGTTAATAACTCTCCTTCATCTAAAAGGCTTCCTTCTCTTACATGTAGATGGTTCATAATACCACTAAAAGGTGCTTTTATGTCTGTAAAGCCTAAGTGAGTTCTTGCCAGTGAAACTTCTGCATTCGCTTTATCAAAATTAGCTTTAGCCATTACATACTCGTTTTGAGATACTACGTTACCATCTGCCAATAGTTTTGTGTTTTGCAATTCAATTTCTGAAACCTTAGCCTCTGCCTGTGCTTTTTGAAGATCTGCTTGATAAACATTGGGCATGATATGGAACATTTGTTGCCCCTTTTTCACAACCTGACCTTCGTCTACCGAAATCTGTTGTAAATATCCTTTTTCTAGAGCACGTACCTCTATATGGCGTATAGAATGTATTTGACTTACGTAATCTTTTGTGATTGAAGTATCTTTTTTTACAGGACTGGTAATCAAAAATTTAGTTTCTTCTTTCTTCTCTTCTTTTTTGTTTTCGCAACTTATATGTAGGACTAATAGTAAGCCAATAAACACATGAATTTTCTTCATTGTTATAGATATTAAATATTATAGATTTTATAGAATTGTGTGATTATAAGTATAGGCTATGCATTTAAGCTAAGCTTATTGCTATAACAATACTTAAAAAATGAGGAGTATAAATAAGGCAACAAGACATGCTTATTTACATGAAAAAATCAAATTCTATAATTCTGAAATACTAAATAACGCCTTAATGAAGGTGTGAAATTATTAGCTTTAAATGCTAATATGTTTTTGTGAAGTTTAAAAAATAAATGCTCTAGTAACTCATCACTAGTGCCAATTGTCAAAAAATTACTAAATGATGCTTTTTCCCTAGAAGTAAGAGAAGTTTTTTCATTCTCTTCTTCTATATCTGTAATTTCGGCAAAAAGAAGTTTATTAGAATCAATTTGAGAATCAATTATATAATTATCACCCGTATAGTGATGACTTTCGCTGATGCTATTAAATGATTTGTCATTCTCAGATGATAAATTAGCTCCAATATTTAGGTAGCTGCTATTACATCCATTTAGCAGAAGAATACAAAAAAAGAATAAAAATTGACCTACAATCTTTTTCATAGAAGCGGCTAAATTATACCATACTCATTTCAACTACCAAATCATAGCTGTTAATATTCGTTAAAAAGCGTGATTATTATTTATTTATAATTTTTTAAAGAAAACTTACCAACTATCTCTATTTTAATCTGAATTACAATGCTGTTTATTGATTATTTTTCAAAAAACAATGCACACTTCATAATCAATTACACTTTTTAATTAAACTTAATAATCCCTCTATTTTAATTAAAATAGAGGGATTATTAAGTTTACTCTTCTGAATTATAACCATAGCCGTAACCATAATTATAATCAGAAGTTTTACCATTACCTACTTCATTTACGACATAAGCCATATTATTAATCTTATTCGTTCTATTCAACTCTTTTGACATAGAAAGTAGTTTTTTATCCGTAAAACCAGCTCTTGCAAGAAATAAAGTAAGGTCTGCGTACTTTGAAATAAGTAAAGTATCTGCAACTAATAATACTGGAGCCGAATCTATAATTATAAAATCATATGATTTTTTCACTTCATTTAAAAATTTCTCAAAAGATTCACCTGATAGTAACTCAGGTGCATTTGGAGGTATTGACCCACTAAAACATATATGATGATATTGGTTATTGTTGTAACCATTATTGATACACTTATCTAAAGGAGTTTCTGAATCGTATAAATAATCTACTAGTCCTGTTACATTTTTGTTTGTATCAAAAAAAGTATGTAATTGGGGGTTTCTTAAATCTGCACCAACCAATAACACCTTCTTTTTAATACTAGCATAAGCTAAAGAAAGATTAAAAGCTGTCAAAGATTTCCCTTCGCCCTTAACTGCTGAAGTAACTAAAATAACTTGCCCTTCATCTTTTTTAACAGGTAATAAATAATTAGTACTTGCACTTAATATTCTAAATGATTCTGTTAAAACAGATCTCTCACTATTTTCCTGAAAAACTTTTTCTTTGTCTAAAAAAGGAATTTCTGCTGCAACAGGAATTTCAGGGTTTAATTTTTCGACATCTAATCTGCTATGGATTTTTGTATCTAAATAATGAAGTACAAATAAGGTTGCTAAAGGAAGTAATACTCCTAAAAACAAAGCTATTAAATACACATTCATCTTTTTAGGAAACAAAGGTGTATTACTTGTTAAACCATAGTCTACAACTTTTACTGATGGAGCCGTTACTGCAAAATTTATTGCAGCTTCTTCTCTTTTCTGCAATAAGAGTAAAAATAAATTTTCTTTAATACTCTGCTGTCTTTCAATAGACCTTAACATTTTTTCTTTTTCTGGCAATGAAGAAAAAACACTACCGGCAATACTTCTTTCTTGGTTTACTTGCCCTAAAGACAATCTTAATTGGCTCTGGTAATTTGCTACAGATCGAACAATACTTTTCTTTACATTCTTAATTTGATCATTTAAAACTTTAAGCGTTGGATGATTTTCTCCTACACTAATTAATAATTTTTCTCTTTGAAAGATCATATCATTATATTGATCTGTCAAATTATTAACACTACTATTTTCTAAACCTAAATTACTTGGTAGTGTATTGAAAGAATCTTCTTCTTCTAAATTATTTTTAATAAGCTTTGTTAATGCAACTTGTGTTTGCAAGGTTTCAGCTTCATTTTGTGAAGCTGCTCTTTTTTGCAAAGTAGCACCTGCATCTGCTTCTATATAAGAAAGATTATTCAGAGTCTTAAAATCTTTTTTTCCCACCTCTATTGAGTCCAGCTCAGTCGATAAATATATTAACCTTTCATCTATAAAATCTAGCGTTCTTTTAGAAACTAGTTGTCTATCTTGAACTCCATCATCATTAAATTTTTGAATTACAGTATTTAAAATGACTTCGGATTTCTCTATACTTTCCCCATCGAGTGTCAATTTTAATATTTCACTTTTTTTGTTAACTGGCGCTATTTGCAATTTTTCAGAAAGTTCTAATGTAGCCTCTTTTTTAGGTGAAAGAGTTACTCTAAACGACATTCCATCAAATTCTTTAAAGTTTATATTCTCTTTGAAATTCACTAATAATGGTACCGAGTCTATACTAATTTTCTTGTTCTTGCTTATCATTACATCTTCTGAACCCTCATTAATAATTATTAAATTATTATTTCGAACTTCAACTTCAAAAGATTTTGATTTTTTTAAGCTATCGTTATCAAATAATTTAGTGATAAAAAAAGGAGCATTCCAAGCTTGTCGCGTTTTTATAGTTCCTACTTCTTGATAAGAAACATCTAAATCAAGTTCATCAACAACTTGGCTTAATAATTTATAAGATTTTAAAATTTCTATCTCATTATCCATATTAATATCAGACCCATTATTAAGCAACTCCAATGGGTTTGATGCTACATTAAACTCTTTAGCATCGTCTATAATTTTAATTTTAGCTACAGTACTGTAAATTACTGGTGCATAACGTGTATATAAATAACCAAAGAATAATGCAATAAATATTGACCCCAAGAACCATGGCCAAAATTTAATGTAATTTAAAATTATTTCTTTTATATCTATAGATTCGTTGTTTTGATCTTTATCTATAATGTAATGTGACTCTTTCATTATTTATTTAAGTGTTTTAATAACTTATTTATTGTTTTTTTTATAAAAAACCTTTTCCTCTTAATTTAAAACTAAATACTTCAAGGATGAATTTAGGTGTTGATATTAAATTTCTTTCTGCCAAACGTTTAGGTTCTTTTAAAAAACGTGGTAACCATTCTAAACCTAATTTAATCCAAAATTGACTAGGCCTTTCAACAACTCCTGCATAAAAATCAAACACAGCACCTATTGAGCAAATAACTTTCGAATCTAATTGACTTTGAAAATCATAAACCCATTTTTCTTGTTTTGGAGCTGTCATTCCAACAAACAAAACATCTGGTTTAAACTCATTAACTTTATTACACATTTCAGTACTATCCTCTTCTGTGAACTTTGCTTTGTAGGGCGGCGAAAAACAATTAACTTTTACGTTAGGATATTCTTTTGCTGCTTTTTGTTTAATTAAGTTTAATGTTTTTTGCGATGCTCCTAAAAAGAAACAAGAACCACTTGTTTCGTTTAAATCTTTCATTAGAAATAGAAAAATATCAAAACCAGCTATTTTAATTATTTGCTTTTTATTTAAAAATTTAGACGCCCAAACAATCCCAATACCATCAGGTAATAAAAAATCAGATGATTGAAGTGCTTTTGCAAATGAATCATCTTTTTTAGATACACAGTAACTATGAGGGTTTATTGTATTGATAATTGTTTTACTAATTATTGGCAATTTAGGGTAATCCGTTGAAATTGTGTAATTTAAAGTTTTCATTCCGTGATTTTTTTAAGAATACCTAATAGTTTTTTTTCCCATATTTTTAAAGTGAAATTTTCTTGATATCTTTCTTTTCCTTTACTTCCCATTTTTAAGGCTAAGCCTGGATTTTTTATTAATTCTTCAATTTTATCTGCTAATTTCTCTGTATTTTTTGGTGGAACTAAATAGCCTGTAACTCCATCCTCTACTACATCAGGAATTCCTCCTTCAAAAGTTGAAATCACGGGAAGAGAAAACTGCATAGCTTCTAAATTAACCAACCCAAATGTTTCATTAAAAGAAGGGAAAACGAAAATATTATTTTGACTAAAAATTAGTTCTTTTTCTGCTCCGTATTTTTTACCTACATAATTGACAGAAGTATTAAGATTTAATTTTTTTAACTCCTTGTAAAAATCATCTGTTTTTATATCTCCCTCAGCTCCAACAAATGTGCAATTGAAATCTACTTTTTTATTTTTAAGAATTGCTAAAGCCTCTAACAAAACAAATACACCTTTAGTTACTAATAAGTTAGAAAGAAAAAGAATTTTAGGCACTTCTTTTTTACTAAATGCTTCTTCAACAGAAAAATCACGTTCAATTTTAGGCACCCCATTTGGGCAATAATATACATTCTCTATATCTACATATTCTTCAAAATCAGGATATAGATATTTTGATAATAAAATTACAGATGCATTTTTAAATACAATTTTATTTAAGTTATGACTTACAAATCCTCTTTTTTCATTTGTACTTCTTTTATTATGAAAATGATAGCATATTTTTTTATTACACATTTTAGCAATTAATGCAATAATTGCATCTTTATAAAACCCAGATCCACCTGAAGTTAAGGTTATATAAACTAGATTTGGTCTAAAAAAAAGTAAAGCAATTGTACTTCTCCAAAGAATACTAATGTACCTAAATAACTTACCCATACCACCTTTACCTATACTTTCTATAGTTGTTGAAGTACTTAAGTTTATAAACTTATTTTCAAAATTTTCATTAATTAAACCACTATCCATAATATATTGACCCACCATGGCAGCCCCATGCATAGGTGGAGGGTAGTGCATAATAAAAAGTATTTTTTTTGAATTTTTGATGATTTCTATTTTAAGATGAATTGAATTTATTTTTTAAGCAAACCACTGCTTTTTAAATACTTTATTAGCTCTTTAGTGACAACTTTTTGCCCTTCAGGGTTCATATGGATAGGGTCGTAAAAAAGATCATAATTATGAGACCAAGGCTCTTGAAAATTCACAAAATTAATGTTATGAGACTTTTTTGAAATAGCATCAAAAAGAGCAATAGTTTCTTTATATTTTACTTCTTGATTATCTCTTAAAATGTCTATTGTTGGTACATACATTAAAATTACCTTTATATTATTCTCAGAAAGCAACTCTAGTGTTTCATTAAAAAATTTAATATTAGACGATGTGTTTTTGATTTCTCTAAAATCTCCTGATTTAATTTTTTCTTTTAACGATAATGTATCAACCTTCCCAAATTTTAAATTATCCCATTTCCCCAAATATCCTCTAAGAGCTCCACTAAGTAAAAGCTCATTGTATCGTGTAGTTTTAATAATTTTTTTTGTCCAATAATCGCTTTTATTCGTACTCTCATAAACAAAATCGTTTATTACGGGGTCATTCATAAAAGGATAAAATAGTTTATATGAATTACTGCTTAACCCTTCACTCGAAAAAGTCCAAGCGTCTACACCATATATAACAGTTTTTAAATTTTTATTTTCAGCTAGTAATTGCTTTACCATTACCTGCCTATCTTCTACGTTTACACCTTCTCTTGTATATTTAGAAATTGTTACATCTAATTCTTGTTCGATCATTTGCTTATCTACTCCAAGCATTAAATGTGAATGACCAACAAATGCTATTTCAGAGTTATCACCTAAGCCATAATATTTATTTAATCCAATCAATAAAAATTTAGATATCCCGAAATCTAGGATAAAAAAAACGAAAATAAATAGGATCAATTTTTTATTAATATTATTTTTTTTCATAGTATACTTAAAATTGAAAATAAATAAATGAATTAGAAGAAAGCCCTAGAGTAGATATACCTAGCAATAAAAATAAATACCATACACCAATTACATAATCATTTGCCTTTGACTTAGAAAAGTACAATGATGCTTTACCCTTATATTGAAAAATTTGAACAATTATTAATAACAAGATCAACAATAATGACAATAAAAATGTAACATTAGAAGAACCTAAATAAAATTGTAAATCTGATTTTATAAATAATTTTTTAATTATTAAAAAGGCATCGTTTAATGAATTGGCTCTAAAAAATATCCAAGCAAAACAAACAAATATAAATACTGATACTTTTTTATATCCTTTATATAATACTGAACCCTTAACAGCATCTAGTTTTAATTTATTAAGTAACAAATCACCCCAATTTTCAATAAAATAAAATAAAGCATGCAATGCTCCCCAAATAATAAATGTCCAATTAGCACCATGCCAAACCCCACTAATTAAGAACACTACAAGAATATTACGAATCCATTTAAGATATACTACTCTACTACCACCTAATGGTTTATAAACATAATCTCCGAACCATGACGAAAGTGATATGTGCCATCTTTTCCAAAAATCAGATATGGATGATGATAAATATGGCAAATTAAAATTTTGCATAAGCTTAAAGCCTAAAATACGAGCTGTACCAATAGCCATATCAGAATACCCACTAAAATCGCAATAAATTTGAAATGCAAAAAATATTGTTGCAACTACCAACGTTAAACCGGAATACATATCAGGAGACTCATATACATTATTAACATAAATAGCCAACCTATCAGCAATTACAACTTTTTTGAAAAGACCCCAGACAAATAACTTAACTCCCTCTACTACAAGCTCTTGTTTAAACTGATGTTTTATTTTTAATTGATTTAATAAATTAGAAGATCTTTCAATCGGCCCAGCTACTAATTGAGGAAAAAAGGCCACAAAAGTACTAAAACGTAGTACATTGGTTTCAACTTCTGTTTTCTTATAATAAACATCTAAAGTGTAACTTAATGCTTGAAATGTAAAAAAAGAGATTCCTACAGGAAGTATTAAATCTAAGAGCGGAAAGTTTAAATTTGAATTAGATAACTGCGCTATCGCATTTACGTTTTCTATTAAAAAATTCATATACTTAAAGTATACCAATGGTAGTATTGATAATAATACTGCAAAAACTAACCATGCTTTTTTCTTTACTTTCTGCTTTGTTTTAGATATTTTAATACCTGCGAAAAAATTTATTAAACTCACAGCTAGCATCATTACGGCAAAATCCCACCTCCAAAAACTATAAAAACAGTATGAGCTTATAAACAACAACAAAATACCATGCTTATATTTTAAATTATAATACAGCACAGTTGTTATTAACAATAGAATAATAAATTCCCAAGAATTAAAAAGCATATACTAAGTTTTAT
The DNA here is from genome assembly GCF_019021925.1 of Cellulophaga sp. HaHaR_3_176. NCBI lineage: Bacteria > Pseudomonadati > Bacteroidota > Flavobacteriia > Flavobacteriales > Flavobacteriaceae > Cellulophaga > Cellulophaga sp. HaHaR_3_176. The sequence continues at coordinate 336,886 of NZ_CP058990.1, read as the reverse complement.
ATTCCTATTATTTTTTTTAACTTATCTAAAGCTCTTGCCTTTATAGAGAATTTAGATTTAAATTGTTTTTTTAAAATATCATCTACAATTACATTCTTGTTAAATTGAAACACTTGCTTTTCTCCATTATCTAAATCTGTATTAAACCTTTTAGTACCTGAAGTATGCGTTGCATTTTCACTAAAACCAATGCTTATTAATTTTGATACCGTTGGAAAAACTGTTTTCATATTATTTTTAAATTGGTGAAAACAAAATCTGATTGCCCAAGAATCTATAACTCCATTCACCTGATTATTTAACATGCCAGCCATATCAGAACCTCCTTCATTGAATTGCTTTATTTCTTCTTTATTTGAAATAAAATTTTTATAATCTTTTAATTCCCAATCAACACTATTCCATTTATTTCTCCAACAACCCCAACCCCAAGATGAAGCTCTCACACCATAATAATAATCTTTATTATGATTTTCTAACCCCTTTAATTTTAATGTAAAACCTGATATTGAAATAACATCATCTGCATTGTTATAAAACTCAAGTGCTTGATTCATATAGTTTAAAAAGTTTTTAGATGTCACTAAATCATCTTCTAAAACAATAACCTTTTCATGTTGGTTAATAATTGACGTAACTCCTTCTATTATCGAATTAGCCAAACCCTTATTTTTCTGAGACTCAATAACCTTTACTTTTTTGAAACCATCTACTGTTGCTATGAAATTTCTAACTTCAAAAACTTTCGCTTCATCTTTATCACTTTTAGGTCCATCAGAAAAAATATAAAGCTCACTTTCTAAAGCTAAATAATTGGCTTTTAAAGCATGAATCGTTTTTTTTATTTCATCTATACGATTATATGTAAACAAGACAATTGGGGCATTCTCTTTTAATTCCATCTTCATATTTTTTTAAGCAATTATGTTTTTATAATTATCTTTTGAAACCATAAAATACCAAAATAGAAATGATAATAATATTGTAGGTTGAACTAGAAAGCTTTCAAATAACGCTCCTAAAAGAATGCTTATTAATATTATCGAATAGTAAAAGTTCTTTTTCTTTTTTAAAGCAACTGTTATTGCAAAGCCAAATAAAATAAAACCTATTAAGCCACTTGCACATAAAACTTCTATATAAGATGAATGGAAATATAAAAACTCTAACCTTTGAAAATAATAGTTTGAATCAATATTAGTTGCTAAAATAGTTTCATTTAATCCAAAAATCCCTTTGCCTATAAAAATTGAATTCTTTGAGAAGTAATCAAAAATGTAATACCAAATAGCACTTCTACCTGTGGTGAACTGAGTAAAATCTTCCGTAAGTAACAACTCGGTTGTAAAATACATTAAACTAAGAACTACAATTAATCCAGATATCAAATAGACATTTTTTATAAGTAATTCTTTAATTTTTGGAACATAATTGAGTAACACAAAAACTGTTAATATTAATTGAACGTTTCTTGAATTTGATAAAAAAACTAAAACAGCATATACTAAAAAAAATGCAAAATAAACTTTTCCCTGTTTTTTAATTATGAACTTATATACTGAAAAATTAGCAATAGCTCCTACACATGCAAATATTCCTAACTGTAAATAATTTTCATAAAATAACCCTAGCCCCGTCCTATCTTCTAATGTGTGCCAAATTTTAAAAGGCAGTATAAGCGCGACAACTGTCCAAATTATTAAATTACTATTTAAAGCATATGATAGATATTTTAAAAAATAAAAATTGGGAAATTTATAGCTCTCAAAAAAAGAACTTGATAGTAAAAAATAAAAATATAGGAATACGATAAATAATATGTTATTCTGAAATAAATTCATACTAAATCCATTTTGATAATAATTAACCAAAGTGAATAAAACACATGCTAACCAAAAGAAAACAACCCATCGATTATAGGTGAAAAATGCTTTTAATTTTACTTTAGAAGTATGAATCATTAATATGCCTAAAATCGCCACTAATAATTTCCCATATTTCCCTAAAATGAAAATATTCAAATTATAGGTAATAGCGTTCATAATTAAAAATGAAACAAAGGCTATAAGTAAAATTTTATTTTTATCCATTACCGCTATATTAAAATTTAAAAACTTTACGATAAATTATATAGTAGGATATTTGATAAAATAAATTTTCAAAAATCATTGTGTAAAAAACACCAACTAAACCAAATCTATTAATTAATAGAAACCCTAAAACAACTGATATAATACTTCTTGGTATCAATATCCAAAAATTAACATCAGTTCGTTTAATAGCATTCAAGGCTATCTTAAATGGCTGGGCAAATACATTTATTGCCTGAACAATAAAAGGAAAAATTACCAATATGCCTAGATTTTGATATTTTTCACCATATAATAACACAATTATATTTTGACCTAAAAACACTCCTATAATAACTAAGACTATTGCCATTAAAGCAAAAAGAATATTCCACTTACCAACTAACTCTTTTATTTTATCATATTTAGAATTAACACTAACAAATAATGGCAGTAAATAAGAGCTTAATGCTGTTAAAAGAGGGTTAACTAATGCGGCTACGCTTATTAAAACCCCAAAAACGGCAATATCTTTTTTTTCTGTAATGTATAAAAGCAACCAAGGATATATACTTGAACTTATATGAAACAAAAAATTAGACCCCAATAACCACTTACCTATCTTCCAGTTTATATTCCAAAACTGAAGCCATGTATAGTTTGGCAACTTAATTTTTTTATAATTTGAAATAAAATAAAAAGCACTTACTAAGGAATAAATAGTTGAAGCAACTATCAAAAAAAAGTTTATGTTCTTATTGTTACTAAATAGAATATATAAAAGAAGACTTACTAAGCCCGTTGCACAGAAAATCCCATATTTTAAATTTTCTTTTGTTTTTCTTTCACTTAGCAATGTCTCTCTAATAAAAAAATATGAAGTGTAAGAAATTATATAAAATAGAAAAATAGAAAATCTCTGAAAATCCCATACATCAAATGAAAAATAATATAGAAAAGGAAAAACAAAAACTACACCTACGGTGAAAATCAATTTCAAATTAAGGTTAAACTGATAGTAACTTTCCTTATTTAACTCCCCTAAATCATTTTGATTTATAGCATAAGGTTTAGATATTATTGAACTTTGAAAACCTAAACTAAACAGTGTTAATGTAAATAACAGAACTAAATCGGCGTACTGAACTTTATCAAAAGTTCTTGCCAATACAACACTTGTAAGCAAGGTTACTACACTCATCAAAACTTGATCAAGCAAAACACTAAAGAGTTTAGGAAGCTCTTTATTTTTTGTAAAATTTGAAATTTGAATCACTAAAAAGTTTTGAAATTATTATCTGAAATAAGAAAAATCTTATTTTAAATTAATCTTTTTTATATTATTTTGATTTTCAATAAACCAAGAATATGTTTTATTAATGCCATCCTCTAATGAATAAGTAGCTTTCCAACCAAGTTTATTTAACTTATCACTATTCATTAGTTTTCTAGGTGTACCATCTGGTTTAGTTTTATCCCATACAATTTCTCCTGTATGACCAACTGAATTTTGAATAGTTGTTGCCAACTCATTAATTGTAATATCGGTACCTGTCCCTACATTATATAGATAATCAGGTAATACATTATTGACAGCAAATAAAACGGCCTGAGCCATATCATCAACATGTAAAAATTCTCGCATTGGTTTTCCGCTACCCCATAATGTGACTGCAGCATTATTATTTTCTTTAGCTTCATGAAATTTACGAAGCATAGCAGGCAACACGTGTGATGATTTTAAATCAAAATTATCGAAAGGTCCATAAAGATTAGTCGGCATCAAACTCACAAAATCTTTACCAAATTGGCTCCTGATAGCTTGGCATAACTTGACACCTGAAATTTTAGCAATAGCATACCACTCATTAGTAGGCTCTAACGGTGCCGTTAACAAATACTCTTCTTTTAAAGGTTGTGGTGCTAATTTTGGATATATGCATGAACTGCCTAGAAAAATAAATTTTTCAATATTATTTTCATGTGCAGCTTGAATAAGGTTATTCTGTATCTGCATATTTTCCATTAAAAATTGATATGGAAAATCATTATTAGCCAAAATACCACCAACTTTAGCTGCTGCATCAATAATTATATCTGGTTTTTCATTTACAATAAAATCATTTACAGCTTTTTGATTTCTAAGATCAAGTTCTGCACTTGTTTTACCTATAAGGTTTGTATAACCTTCATTTTGTAATGCTCGCCAAACTGCTGAACCGACCATACCCCTATGGCCTGCTATATATATGTAAGAGTCTTTACTTATCATTTTAAATATTTAATTTGTTTGAAAATAAATTCCAATTTATTTATGGAACTAATACATATTATTATTCAAAATAATTAAAAGTATTAAAACCACCATCTTTCAAATACTGGTCTTTTTTCATCAACTTAATATCTCCTTGCATCATATCTTTAACCAAATCTGATAGCTGATGTGTTGCTTCCCAACCCAATTTAGTTTTCGCCTTTGTCGGGTCTCCTATTAACAATTCAACTTCTGTAGGTCTAAAATATTTAGGATCTACTGATAAAACTTCTTTTCCTATTTCTATTTCAAATTCAGGGTTATTACAAGCTTTAACAAAAGCTTTTTCAGTAACTCCCTCTCCTTTAAATTCTAACTCAATACCAACTTCATCAAATGCCATCTTAACAAAATCACGTACTGTAGTTGTTTTTCCTGTTGCAATTACCCAATCTTCTGCCTCTTCGGCCTGAAGAATCATCCACATCATTTTTACATAATCTTTAGCATGCCCCCAATCTCTTTGAGCATCTAAATTACCTAAGTAAAATTTATCTTGTAAACCTAATGCTATTCTAGATACTGCTCTTGTAATTTTTCTAGTAACAAAAGTTTCTCCACGAATCGGAGATTCATGATTAAATAATATTCCGTTACATGCATACATTCCATAAGCTTCGCGATAATTAACAGTAATCCAATATGCATACATTTTAGCTACTGCATATGGGCTACGCGGGTAAAATGGTGTCGTCTCTGACTGAGGAACTTCCTGTACTTTTCCATAAAGCTCTGATGTAGATGCCTGGTAAATACGTGTTTTCTTTTCTAAACCTAATAAACGAACTGCATCCAAAATTCGCAATGTACCTATACCATCTGCATTTGCTGTATATTCTGGCACTTCAAAAGATACCTGAACGTGACTCATTGCTGCCAAATTATAAATTTCATCTGGCTGAATTTCTTGTATTAATCTAATTAGATTAGTACTATCAGTCATATCACCATAATGTAAAATAAAATTTCTATTTTCAATATGCGGATCTTGATATAAGTGATCAATTCGATCAGTATTAAAAAGTGATGATCTACGTTTTAAACCATGTACTTCATATCCTTTTTTCAACAACAACTCACTTAAGTAAGCTCCATCTTGACCTGTTACACCTGTAATAAAGGCTACTTTATTTTTCAATATATATTATTTTAAAATTTATGGTAATCAGTTTTATGAAGAGAAGAAAATTTCTTATTCCTCATTTTTAATTTTAATTATTTTTCTTTCACATACAGGCATAAACGGCACTAAATAAAGTGAAGATGACAAAATTATCAGTATAAGCAACTGAATATTAATGTTTAGACCTTGAATACTTAACGATATTGCTATTATAAAAGAATTTGTAAGTACAATACACAATACTGCCTGCCTGTGCGTAAGACCTATATTAATTAAACGGTGATGTATATGATTTTTATCAGCACTAAAAGGACTTCTCTTAGCTTTTATTCGGACTATAAAAACTCTTAAAGCATCTAAAATCGGAAATGACAATACTGCTAAAGTGAAAATAATTCCATTAGGAATAGTAACACCTATATTTTCTTTTGAATTCATAATTAAAAAAGAAAAAGCTATATATGGCAATAAAAAACCAATAAACATAGTACCAGAATCTCCCATGAATATTTTATTAGTCTTTGATAGATTAAACCTAAGAAAACCTAAAATACTGCCTATTAGTACCATCGATACTAATACCATTAAATAATCATGATTTAAACAGAAAAATGTACCAAAAGAAATACAAATTAGTATTGCTATAGACCCTGATAAACCATCTATTCCATCAATTAGGTTAAAACAATTTATAATAAATGTAAAAACAAAAACAGTTAATATTATTGATAATACAAAAGGTATTTCGTAAACACCAAATATACCTTCCAATGAAGCTATCCTCAGGTCTGTAGTACTTACAATTATGCTTCCTGTGAAAATTTGAACAATTAATTTTTTAACTGGAGAAAAGCCAATCATATCATCCTTGACCCCTAAAAAAAGAAGGGTAATACAAACTACGATGATTGAAAGTAATTTTATTAAATCTTCTCGTATAAGTGGAGCCACTATTCCTAAAACAATAAGAGATATTGAAAATGTAATAAAAATTCCAACTCCACCTAATGTCGGAGTTGTTCTTTCGTGCATACTACGATCAACAGGGTCATCCATTAAGTTCTTAATACGAACTGAATAAATTATAATTAAAAACATCCTTAACGATATTAAGAATGGTATAACAATAGCTATAAAAACCAATAAATACATATTGGCAAATAGTTCATCTAGGTAATTCATTACATTTTATATTAAAAAATAAAATTTATTTTTAATTTTAAACACAGTGCATTGTTAAATCCCCCCAGATTATAAACTAACTGTAATAAAGTTTCGTCTTGCTATAATATTAATTTTCAACAAAAATACTATCACGCAAGTCAAAAAAATACAATAACTCCTTTAGAGTATTCTTTTTTTCGTTCAAATGCTTATTTGACGTTAAAATTATCTAAACAGAAAATAATAATTATGGAATTAATTTCTAAATAGAAGAATTTATTTAGAAGTATATACGTGAAAAGAGGCCCATATAGTTTTATTAGCCACCTTATTTTATAAAAATTCAAGTTCTCGTATAATTTATGAAAAGAAAAATATGCTACTAATTATTTGAATAATATTTATTTATAATGTTATTTATTATGATTTCTTTAAAAATGTTATACATTTTTAAAATCGACTTCTTTTTCAACTACACTTAATAAATCACTAAATACATCAGCAGTAAGAGGTTTTGAAATAAAATCTTTGACAATTTTATAGTTTTTAGCTTTTTGAATATCCGCAGGGTCTACTGAGCTACTTAATATATATATTCTAGTATTAAACTCTACCCTTGGAAGTTTGCAAAACTTTTCTAAAAACTGCCAGCCATTCATTACAGGCATATTCAAATCTAAAAAAATCACATCAGGAAACTCATTAGTATTTAGCATAGTTTCTAAAACATCTAAAGCCTCTCTTCCATTTTCATATACTAGAATATTTGAGCAAAAATTTCCATTATTATTTAATAGAACTTTTGTTCCGTATACAAATATAGGATCATCATCAATTATGCAGACTGTATCAACTTTCATATATTGAAAATACAAATTATTTTTACAAATGTAGGATTATTCCTAATAATTTTGTTTTGAAAGTAAAAAATTATTAATCCAACTTTAATTTTCAAAAATTAATAATGATTCCAAAACATTATTCTTAAAATATTCTTTATAAGGTTCAAAATTATTCTTTTTGTAAAAACCTTTCAAGCCCTCTTCTTCTATTGTTAACCAAAAATTTGTGTTTGAAAATTCATTTTTTATAGATTTTAACCATCGTGACCCTAAATCTTTTCCTCTTTCAGCCTCAATAACGTATACATAACCAATATATAAGCTCCCTGAGTTCAAAAGAGAAATTGCGTCCTCTTTAAAGCATACCATATCTTCGGTATATTCTTTAAAAACAATTCCTCCTGCTACAATCTTATTTTCATTTAAAAGCACATAAACTTCCGCCGCTAAATGATGCTTTTCCCAAATAGGCAGTAATACTTCCCGCCAATCTTCAGGTAAAAGATTAAAAAAATCGAAAGGATTACTTTTATATTTCTTAAAATTATAAACGACCTCTTTCATTACAATAGCCCCCAAGACCACAATTTATCAGAATCTTCAAACCAACGATCACCAATATCTGTCCTGTAATAACAGTTGTTTATAATTACGGTATTTATGCGATTATACATCATTTTCTGAGCATCTTTCATCGTCAAACCTGTACCTGTTACTAATAACGCAATTCCAGTATTACCTGTAATTAACCACTGGTCATTTACATTTTTTAAATGCATAGGGTGTATACCATCGGTAGAATCTTTTTTAAGTATCACTACTGCATCTTTCGAAAATAAATCGAATGTTTTTTTATCTTCAAAGGGGAATGGTGGCACGACTACAAAAGCACCTACCTGAAAGCCTTTTTTTACTTGAATTGAAAACTTTTTACCTAAAGCAACCTTATATAACATTTCTCCAAAAGGTTCGGTAATACCTGCTCTCTGAATAAATATTTGTGGAAACCCGAAACGTGATGTAAACTCTAAAGGATAAATACCGTTACCATTTACAATACAATTTAAATCAATATGCCCGTAAAATTGATTTTTTGCTAAAATAGGTTCAAACTTCTTCAATGTTTTGTCAAAAATTGGAGAATCTTTAACCCAAAACATACTGCTGCCCATTTCTCCAGTAGAAACACCTAACTCTTTAGGGAACAATTTTTTATGCTCAAAAGTAATATTAATAGGTGTTAAAAATTCGGTTCCATTAAAAAATGCAGAAACAGAAATTTCTACTCCTTTTACTTTTCTCTGTAATTGAAATGTACCAAAGTTATCTCCCCACGATTTTTCGTAAGCTTTTAGTACTCTAACAACATCTTGGCCAGAATCATCATTACCTACAAACAACAATTGTTTTAATTCTTGTGTTTCGCCAGATGGTTTTATAACATAGGCATTAGGATTTGCTTCTACATATTTTATAGCTTCTTTAAAGGTTTCAAATTCTTTAAAGGGAAGTATGTTTATTTTATGTCTTTTAAGCTCTTCTTGTCCAAAATTACGATCTAACTCTAATAAATCTGTATATTCTGTACCTCCAAAAACAAGCTTTCCATTCGCACGTAACTCTGCACAAACTTTTCCGTTGCCTGTATAATCAAAAATTAGAACATCAGCCCAATCTACGTGCTTTTTCCAATCTTGTACTTTTTTAACAAACCCATAACCAATTTCTTTCGAGGGCTTATCTTCTATATACATTTTCACTTCGTTCCCTTCTTGAAGGGTTGCTAAGGCGATATCTAATGATTCTCCCCAACGTGATATAAAAAGAAACTTTCTACTAACTTTTACTTCTTTATTCAATTTATTTTTTGTCGTATTTTATTTTATAATTTGCCCGCTACCAACACAGCAACCATCTTAGCAAGCTCCTGTACTAGCAACGGACAAATAAAATTATTTTTTCTCGATTTTAACGATGTCTTTCAATGTTAAAACCTCATACTCTTCTTCATCTTCATTTGTTAATTGTTCAGCTTCATAAGTAACTTCAAAGCTTGAGCCTATTAATTTTCTGTCTGAAAAATTGTATTTACTGGCTAATGATTTATCAATATTATCAAATGAAAATGTACTAAAATCATCATCTTCTGATGAGAAGTAATAAACACCATCTTCTAACCCTTCAAAAGCCATCTTAACGGTATATTGCTCCTGTACAGGGCTTAAAAAAGAAGTCATAAATAATACTAAAGAAATTGCGAATGTTTTGATCATAATTATAATTTTAATTTGTTGTTTTTTTATTTTAGAAATTGAATTAAAAAACCTTCATATACCTTGTATAAAATCAGGTTAACTCACATTTTATTTCATCATTTTAAAAGTAAAATAATGGGTTGGTTTTGTAAAAAAAAGAGTAGCCTTAAGCTTTGTTTTTGAACAACTTAAGTAATGTGTAGATTGAAAAATAGAAATCTGTCTTATTATCTGGATTTCAACGTGGTGAACTGTTTTTAAAAATGATTTCCGTATTCTTAAAAACCCAAATTTTAATATTGTTTTCAAAGTGTTTCCTCAAGAGGTTTAAACACAAAAATTTACACAACAAATGAAATAAAAAAAACAATACGTTTCATAAAATTTTTCATAAAAATCGAGAATTAGTTACACTCTAAAAAATGCCTTAACTTTATAGAAAAAAAGAGCTTTTTGTACACGATAATAGATATTGAAACTACAGGGAATGGAGTAAAAGGAAATAAGATTACTGAAATTTCTATTTTTAAATTTGATGGTAATGATGTGGTAGATGAATTTACCACATTGGTTGATCCTGAATGTGAAATTCCTTATTTTATAACTGGACTTACAGGTATTGATAACGACATGGTTAGGAATGCTCCTAAATTTCATGAAATTACAGAACAAATATTAGCAATTACTACAGATACCATTTTTGTTGCCCACAATGTAAATTTCGATTACAATATAATTCAGAATGAATTTAAAATGATAGGCATAGCCTTTTCAAGAAAAAAACTCTGCACCGTAAGGCTTTCTCGAAAACTGCTCCCTGGTTACAAATCATATAGTCTTGGTAAATTATGTTCTGCTTTAAAAATACCGTTAACTGATCGGCATAGGGCTAGAGGTGATGCTGATGCTACTACTATTTTATTTAAAAAATTATTATATACTGACGGTGCTGAAGAGGTATTTAAATCTTTTTTAAATTCAAAATCACAAGAAGCGACACTACCACCTGGCTTACCTAAAGAAGATTTTGATAAATTACCCACTAAACCAGGGGTGTATTATTTTAAAAACGAAAAAGGTAAAATTATTTATGTTGGTAAAGCTATAAATATAAAGAAGAGAGTTTTAAGTCACTTTTACGATAAGGCAACCAAAGAAATTAAAATGTGCCAAGAAACCTCAGCAATAGATTTTGAACTTTCTGGTAGTGAGGTTTTAGCTTTACTAATGGAATCTGAAGCTATAAAACACCATTACCCAGAACATAATAGATCGCAAAAAAGAAAAATACAGCCTTACGGTATTTTTAGTTATGAAGATAGGAATGGTATACTGCATTTAGCCTCTAATACTCTAAAAATGGCTCCGAATGCATTTTACACTCTCTATAATAAAACAGATTGTAGAATTTTTTTACAAGAACTTTGCAAAACCTATAAGTTGTGCCCTAAATTTTGTCACCTACAAGAGAACGTTGCCGCATGCTCGCATTACGATATTCTTGAATGTGATGGTATTTGCCGTGGTACTGAAACTACAGAAAATTATAATGCTAAGGTTAAAAAACTAATTAAAGAAGTGAAATCTGCTTCTGAAAACTTCCTAATTAAAGAAAAAGGAAGAACACTTAATGAAACTGCTTTGATAGTCGTTCAAGATAATACCTATATCGGATATGCTTTTGTAGCTAATGACACCACTATAAACCATATTGAAGACCTTATGCCTTTTATAAAGTTACAAAATAACACTTTTGAAACAAGGCAAATTATCACTAATTACTGTGGTAAAAACAGCGAAAAAGTAATACAGATTTCTGATATTGAAATTGCCAATTATTAACTGTTTTTCTTTTTATCATTTTTCATTAAAGAAAAAACAATTAATACTAAACCAATAACTACTACTGCAAAAGAACTAATTAATAGTATTCCGTAGTTCCAATTTACAAGAGAAATAGCAAGTTGTATCATATTTAAATTTGTTGATTATATGCACAAATTTAAAGATTGACATTCTCAAATAATATGATAAAAATCAGTTCTCTAAAACAAAAAGGCTCTTAAATACCTAGATATTTAAGAGCCTTTTTATAATGAAATATTTTTTTTTATAAAGTTGTAGGGCAAACAAAATCAGAAACTTTTGCTCCCTCACTTTTAAGAGCTCCAAAACCACCTGCAATATCAATAAAATTATGAATACCTCTACTCTTTAATATAGATTCTGCTATTACAGATCTGTAACCACCAGCACAATGCACGTAGAATGTACTTTTTTCTGGAAACTCAGATAAGTAATCATTTAATGAACTTAAAGGTGTGTGCGTTGCATTTAAAACATGCTCTGATCCATATTCCCCTTCTTTTCTAACATCAAAAACAGGTATTTCTTTTGAGTTTATTTTAGGTATAACTTCTTTTGCCGTTAACGATGTAATAGTATCGTATTCCTTTGCATCTTTTCTCCAAGCTTCAAAACCACCTTTTAAATATCCAATTGTACCATCAAAACCAACACGCGACAAACGCGTAATTGCTTCCTCTTCTTTACCTTCTGGTGTTACCAAAAGTAATGGTTGTTTAACATCGGCAATTAAAGCACCTACCCATGGTGCAAAATCACCATTTAACCCTATAAAAATAGAACGAGGTATATGTCCTTTTACAAACTCATCTTGATGCCTAACATCTAAAACAATTGCATCAGTTTCGTTAGCTGCAATTTCAAATTCTTTAGGCGATAATGCTGTTGTTCCTCTATCTAAAACCTCATCAAAATTCTCATACCCTTCCTTATTCATTTTCACATTTAAAGGAAAATATTTAGGTGGTGGTAACAGTCCGTGTGTAACTTCTTTTACAAACTCTTCCTTCGTCATATCTGCACGAAGTGCATAGTTCATGCTTTTCTGATTCCCTAGAGTGTCCACAGTCTCTTTCATCATGTTTTTACCACAAGCCGAACCTGCACCATGCGCTGGATAAACAATAACATCATTTGCTAAAGGCATTATTTTAGTGCGCAAACTATCAAAAAGAATACCTGCCAAATCTTCCTGCGTCATGTCTGCTGCTTTCTGAGCTAAATCTGGTCTTCCAACATCGCCTAAAAACAACGTATCACCAGAAAAAATCGCATGATCTTTTCCGTTTTCATCTTTAAGTAAATATGTAGTACTCTCCATTGTATGCCCAGGAGTATGCAATGCTACTATCGTTATTTTACCTAATTTAAATTCTTGACCGTCTTTTGCTATTATAGCATCAAAACTAGGGTTTGCATTAGGTCCGTAAATAATCGGTGCTCCTGTTTCTTTTGATAAGGTAACATGACCACTAACAAAATCTGCATGAAAATGAGTTTCAAAAATATATTTCACCTTAGCATTATCGTTAGCTACCCTTTTTAAATAAGGCCCTACTTCTCGTAATGGATCTATAATAGCTACTTCGCCTTCACTTTTAATATAGTAAGCCCCTTGTGCTAAGCACCCTGTATATATTTGTTCTATTTTCATCATCTTATTATTCATATATTACACTGTAAAAGTAAAGGTCTTTTACATTTTTATCAGTAACAATAGTTACACTTTAAATTGATTTTGATATGCTACCTTACCTTGCAGACTTGATAATGTACTCGGATCATCAAAGTAATTTACTGCTTCTTTTATTTTAACAAATAAAAACTCTTTATGTAGCTCTTCTATAATTCCGCTATTAAAAATAATATCGCGTGTAGGGCCAATAGCACCTGCAATATAAAATTGTATGTTTTTTTGATGAATTTCTCGTATTACTTTGGTTAGCATTTGGGCTGCAGAAGAATCTATATAATTTATTGCTTCTGCATTTAAAATAACACCTCGTAATGGCAATCCTTTTTTATCAATTTCTTTATATAATTGATGTTTAAAAAAGCTTGCATTTGCAAAATATAATTGCGCATCAAACCTAACAATCAACAAATCGTCTCGTACAATTATCTCGTTAGAAAATCGGGTTACATTCTTATAATAATCAGAACCTTCTATATTTCCTAAAACTGCAAAATGAGGGTTTGATGTTCTGTACACCATCAACAATAACGAGCTTAAAACACCTATTAAAATACCCTGTGGTATGCCTATAAATAAGGTTACTAAAAACGTGATTATTAAAACTACAAATTCATCTTTACGTTTGTTCCATAAGCGTTTTGCATAAACTATATCAATCAACCCTAAAACAGATACCATTATAATACTTGCTAAAACTGCTTTGGGTAAATAATAAAATATGGGTGTTAAAAACAACAAGGTTAACACTACCATAATAAAACTGAATAATGCCGATAAATTTGTTTTTGCTCCAGCTTCACCATTAATTGCTGATCTTGAAAAGCTTGCTGTTGATGAATACGATTGAAAAAAAGATCCCACAATGTTTGATACCCCTAAGGCAACCAATTCTTGATTTGGTTCTATCGTTTCTTCTCCTGTTTTTTCTTCTAATGCCTTACCTATGGATATGGTTTCTAAATACCCAACTAATGCCAAGGTTAGCGCTATTGGCCATATTGAGAATGCATTGTCTAAACTTATATCTGGCACTTGAAAACTTGGTAAGCCTGTCGGTATTTTGCCAACAATATGCACTCCGTATTTTTCTAATTTAAAAAAGTAAACGGCTATAATACCTAGTATAACTGCTATTAAAATAGAAGGTATTTTTTTATTCCATTTTTTAAATAAGATGATCATTACAATACCTAAAAATCCGATTACAAAATCAACTAAATTAGTTTCTGCTATTCTTTGAAGTACATTTAATACTTGTTGATGAAACATATTACTTTTAGGTATCGAAACTCCTAAAAGATGTTTTAATTGACTAAAAATAATTACTAATGCTGCTGCTGATGTAAAACCACTTATTACAGGCTTTGATAAAAAATTCACCAAAAAACCCATTTTAAAAATACCGAGTGATAATTGTATGGCACCCACCATAAAGGCTAAAAAAATGGCCATTGCAATATAGTTTTCTACCCCAGATATTACTAAGGTTCCTAAACCTGCGGCAACTAATAAAGAATCCATTGCTACTGGCCCAACAGTTACTTGCCTTGCTGTACCTAAAAAAAGGTAACCTAAAACTGGTACTAAAGCGGCATATAACCCATAAACGGGTGGTAAACCTGCAATCATAGCATATGCCATGCCTTGCGGAATTAGAATAATACCTACAGTAAACCCTGCGATTAAATCCTTAGGTAAGTTGCTCTTTTTATATTTTGGCAACCATTGCAGTAATGGAATATATTTTTGCATTGGTCAAATGTAAAATTAATTCTAAAGTTGGTCAGTAACTATTGTTACCGAACATTAAATACCAACAATTTATAAATTTATAATACCGAAATGTGTACTTTAAAAACTTCTGGTGTTGTTCCTAAAATTGTAAAGCCGTTATGTAAATTTTCTTGTGCAACAGCATATGGATAAAATGTTATTGGCTCAATACAAATCATAGTATTCACTTCTGTCCAAAGCATAAAATCGCCAAAACCTTCGGTTGTTATTTGAAGTTCGTTTTTATCTTTTAAAACAATTTTATTGCAATTTTTAACGTGTAATGCTCTGCTACCAACTGCTAAAACTTCTTTTAGTGAAATTTCTTTATCATTTGCAACCACAACAGGTGTTTCAGTTACCAAATTAAAAGCGGGGTGATACCCTAGCATAAATGGCATTCCTTTTTCGCCTGATATAGAAAAACTAACTGTAATACCTTCTTTTGATAATTGAAACGTTTTTACAAACTCAAAACTGTAAGGCCAAGCTAATATTTCTGCAGTAGACTTTGCTGGATATTTAGAATTTTTAATTTCAGTATTGGCAGTATACTTTTTTACAAAAACTGCTTTTGTCGTGTTGCTTTCCGTCAGCTTATATTCCATTTCACGAAGCAAACCATGTTGATCTTGTATTGCTGCGCCTTTAATTGTTTGCACTTTAAAACCTGCATCTGCCGTTGGGCCAATAATCGGAAACATTTCGGTATCTGCACTACGCCAACCTGGGCTACCTTTTTGGTGAATGTATTGGTGGCCTGCAACAGTATAACCAACAAGCTCTCCTTTATCTATTTTTACTGTCTTATTCTCTAAAGATAAATTAACCATAAGATTTTTCTGAAATTAAAAATTAATCAAATTTAATTGCCTTTACTGGTGTTATTCTTGTAATAATATAAGATGGTATTAAAAGCATTAATAAGCAAAGTACCATAACGCCTATATTTAATAATACCACCGTAAAAACATCAATATGTACCGGAATATACTCTATATAATATTCTTTCGGATTCGGGAATTTGAAGATGCGATATGTATTCTGTATCCATATTAAACCAAGACCAATAGCATTACCCAACAGCAAACCAATACCAATTAAATAAGCTGCATTGTATAAAAATATTTTACGCACACTCCAATTATTAGAGCCTAGTGCTTTTAAAACTCCTATCATTGGTGTTCTTTCTAGTATTAAAACCAACAAAGCAGTAATCATATTAATACCGCCAACAATAATCATTATACCAATTATAATAGCAATATTAAAATCGAAAAGGTCTATCCACTGAAAAATATGACCATATTTATTTTTAATGTTTTTTGTATCTAATGTAGAAAGTGTGTGTCCGTAAATTTCATTTGTTTTTTCTTCTATCTGATCAAAATCATTTAAAAAAATTTCAAAATTTCCGATTTGGTTATCCTCCCACCTATTCATACGCTGAATATGTCTAATATCTACAAAAACATACGTAGCATCAAACTCTTCAAAACCACTATCATAAATACCAACTATTTTAGACTTTAATTGGTTTGGTATTTTTGATGGATCATTCTCTCTTAAAAACACTGCACTAAAGGAGTCGCCTATTTTTAATTTTAATTTATTAGCTAATAAACGCGATATCATCACATCATCAATACGCTCACCTGAAAAATCTGGCAGCTTGCCTTCTACTAAATATTCTTTAAAAACATTCCAATTATAATCTTTACCTACTCCTTTTGCAATTATACCTTCAACGGTATCATCGGCACGTACTATACCACCTTTACTCGCTACGGCCTGCACATGGCTTATACCCTCTATACCTTTAAACTCCGGATAAAAATCTTGTTCTAATGCTACTGGGCTTACCGATACTTCAGAACTGTTATTATCATAATTACTAATTTGAATATGACCGTTAAAAGCTGCTACTTTTTCTCTAATTTTAACCTTTAAACCAACACCTGTAGCAATAGCGATAAGCATCATTACAATACTAATTGTAATCGCTGCAATTGCTATTTTTATAATTGGTGCTGATACACTATTTTTATACGCTTTCCCTATAGAAAGGCGTTTTGCTATAAAAAATTCTAAATTCAAATTATGATGCTTTTACCTTGTTTCAAAAATACATTTTTATTATTGGTTTTGATACTTTCTGCCTGCGGAAAGACAAAGAAAACAGTATCAGAAACAAAAAATGTAGCGGTATATGAAACAAAAAAAAGCATCGATTCTAGTTTGATAATCGCGGCTAATAAAACAAAAGATTACTTACCGATTTTAAAAGATAAAAAAATAGCCGTGGTAGCAAACCAAACAAGTGTTGTATTTAAAGCGGATGGCAACACGCATTTAATAGATTCTTTAATGACTTTGGGTGTAAATATTACACAGGTTTTTGCCCCAGAACATGGCTTTAGAGGCAAGGTAGATGCTGGTGAGCATTTTAAAGACGGTATAGATACAAAAACAGGGCTGCCACTCATATCACTTTACGGAAAAAATAGAAAACCTTCTAAAGAGCAGCTTAAAAACATTGATCTTGTTTTGTTTGATATACAAGATGTAGGCGTACGTTTTTACACCTACATTGCCACATTACAATTGGTAATGGAGGCTTGTGCTGAAAATAATATACCAGTACTTGTTTTAGACAGGCCCAACCCGAATGCACATTATGTAGATGGCCCTACTATGGAAACTGAACATACTAGCTTTTTAGGAATGACTGAAATACCTTTGGTATATGGCATGACAATTGGCGAATATGCAACTATGATAAACCAAGAAGGTTGGTTAGAAAATGGTATAAAAGCAAACTTAACAGTTGTACCGATGGATAACTACACACATGAAACTTTTTACAGCTTACCTATACGCCCTTCGCCTAACTTACCTAATGATTTATCAATAAAACTATACCCTAGCTTAGGACTTTTTGAAGGCTCTAACATAAATGCTGGCAGAGGTACCGAATTTCAATTTCAGCGTTATGGAGCTTCTTTTTTAGATGCTAAAAAATATACATTTACCTATACACCAGATGCTAATTTTGGCTCTAAATACCCTAAAGAAAAAGGGAAACTTTGCTACGGAGTAGATTTAACAACGATTGATACAAGCACATTAAACAGTGTAAACTTACAGTGGATTATTAATGCCTACACACATACTACAGATAAGAGTAAATTTTTTTTAACTAGCGGATTTACCAAACATGCAGGTACTACTAAATTGCAAAAACAAATTGAAGCGGGTATGAGTGCAAAAGAGATTCATGCTACTTGGCAAAGTGCTATTACTAATTTTAAAATTATTAGAAGCAACTATTTATTATACAAATAGATATAGTATTTTTTCTTAAGTTTATAACCTATTAACGATATACTACTATATTGGCGGATAACCGTAAGAGTACGGTTATCCGTACGTTGGCAATAATTTGACATGAAATTGATATCTAGAATTTTATTTATAATCCTTCCTCTATCTATCTGTGCACAAAGCAGTTTAGTTCAAAGCATTGAAGAAGGTCTTGAAAACCCTGAAAACGTAAAAGAAATTTACCTTTCAGGAAACCAGGTGAAATCATATGACGGACTTGAAAAGCTTTATTTACTTGAAAAACTAACAATTGTAGATGCGAATATTAATTCTATTCCATCCCAAATATTTAAACTAAAAGAACTTAAGGAAATAAGAATTTCTCATTCGAATATAAAAATTCTACCAAAGAGTCTAGAAAGCTTAACCAAATTAAAGAAACTATCAATTACTTATTCCAAATTAGAGAAAATTGACTGCAATCTGAGTAAAATTAAATTAACTGAAATTGACTTAATTGAGAATAACCTTAAAAAAATTGAGCTATCAAATTTTATTTCTAGCGAAACAATTAGTTTGGATTTATCTAGTAACCCAATTGAAGATATAAATCATCAGAACCCAGAAACAAGTAATTTGCGAATAATTTCTCTTAGAAAAATAGGAATAAAGCAGTTTCCCAGTTTTGTAACTTTCTATAAATCTTTAGAAAGCTTGGACTTAAGTGGTAACACATTTAATACTATTCCACAAACTATAG
The DNA here is from genome assembly GCF_019021925.1 of Cellulophaga sp. HaHaR_3_176. NCBI lineage: Bacteria > Pseudomonadati > Bacteroidota > Flavobacteriia > Flavobacteriales > Flavobacteriaceae > Cellulophaga > Cellulophaga sp. HaHaR_3_176. The sequence continues at coordinate 317,700 of NZ_CP058990.1, read as the reverse complement.
GTAATCTAACAAGTCTCCATTTCCTTGGATTAAATAGATGTGAATTAATTTCTTTACCGGACAGGATAGGCAATTTAGATAAATTGACTTGGCTGGCAGTAAACCAAAACAATTTAACTGAATTGCCTAATTCAATTTGTAATTTAAAAAAATTGCAATACTTAATGGCAAGTCGAAATAATTTAGAAAATATACCAAAATGCATAAATAAAATCACCAATCTAACAAAACTAGTACTAGATAACAATTCAATTTCTTCAATTCCAAAGAGTCTAGTTATATTAGAAAAATTGTCGCAATTAGAATTAACTAACAATAAGGTAAAAAGAATTCCGAACAAGTTATTTAGTTCCTTATCATTAAGCAGCATTCAATTAAAAAATAATTTAATCAGAAAATTATCGCGAAATGTATTTAAAGCGGATAAACTACGAGTTTTGAATCTCTCAAAGAATAAAATTAAAAAAGGTAACAAGAAAAAAATACTAGAATTATCGAAAAACCAAAACCGACTAACTATCCATATTTAAAACTATTGCCAACACAACCTATAAACAATACGGGCTTCGGGTTTAAACAAAAGGTTTGTATATATTTATGAGGTCGCAAAATCTTTGGGATTTTGCTTTGTCGAGAGAAAAAAGAAAAAACAAAACCAAAAGATTTCGCTATGTGCGTGGCGGAAAGCAAACGCTTGTTTGCTCCCGTACTGTTCATAGCTAAACCGTTGGCAGTAATAAAAAAATAAAATGAAATTACTTAATATTATCCTATTTTCAATAATACTATCTTCCAAAAAAACATCCATAGAAAATGCTAATCATGCCGAAGGGTCAGCTGCTCATAAAGCTACGAGAAGTGCTTTAGGCATAAAATGTAATTAAAATGAAAAAAATAAATAATGTAATGTTTTCCATACTTGTATTCATTGTTTGCACAAGTTGTAAATCACAAAATATACTGCAACACAATGAAATTGAAAATATAAAATCAGTACTGGAAGCTTTCGGTAATTCAAATGAAGAAAAAGTAAGGGTTTTTAAGAAATCTTTTAAGGATGATTATTATAATTCAGCATTCATTTCTACTATTGGACAAGAGCTAATAATCAATACCAATCGCGATGATTTGAATAAAGTAAGAGAAATAAAAGACTCTTTAAATCATCGCAGAATATACTCTTCCTTTGAGGTGGATTCTATAACCAATGTTTTGACCAAATCGCTTTTAAATATTCCAGTTAGTGCAATTCTTAATGATAAAGACTTAGAAAAAATGAAAAATACCTATTTAGATGATTCCATACACTGGCATAAAAAATTGTTTGAGAATACTATAGTTACAAATAATAAAAGTGATACAAGTGTATCAGTACCTGTTTTTAACATTGATAACTCTTTAGCGTTATTATATGTACAGCACAACGCTTCTCTTTCTTTAGAGTTTTATGAAAAAAAAGATGGGAACGCATGGATTAGAAAAGGTATGATTCTGTTAAGACGTGCAGATTAAAATACAAACCACAACACGATATAAACGCAATAACGGCTTGGGATCTAACCTGAGCCGTATTGTTTTAAAATTATCTTTAACTAAAATTGAAAATTCAGTTTTAAAAAAACCGTTACTGCGCTTATACAAATCGTTGGCAACAAGCTAAAAAAAACATAAAGATTGAATGAAAAAGTATATTAAGGCATTCTTCAAAGAAATAGTTCCAATAATTATTGGTATTCTAATAGCTTTGTACATTAACAATTGGAATGAAAATAAAAAAGATGAAAAGTATATAAATCAAATACTTTCGTCAATGGATAAGGAATTGAAAGAAAGCAATGACGATATCAAGAAAAAAATGCCTCAACAGCAAACACTTATCGACACCTTAGGTTTTTACAAAAAGAATGATACAATTTCTCTTTTCGACGTAATGATGAAAGTCAATGGAATTCAAATACCTAAAATTAGAATTAGTTCTTGGAAAGCTATTTCTAGTTCAAAAATTGAATTGCTGGAATACGATAGAGTTTCCGCTTTGGCAAATATTGAAGAGCAAAAAGAGGTATTGTTATCAAAGACTCAATATTTAATGAATTTCCTTTATCCAAATATAAAAGATACGAGCATTGACAAAAAAGAACTTATTATGTTAATGATGCAGGATATTATAGTTTCGGAAAGAGATTTACAAAAGGAAATTGAGGGAATCATTAAAGATTAAACACCTATTTCGTACAAAAAATTATTACGGATTTCATGAATATGAAATATGCTGTACGGAAAAGCCAGTTGCTAACAAAACCTAAACGTAATGCGGACTTTAGCGCAAAACCGAAAGGTCTGTGTATATTTATAATGTCGCTAAATCTTATGGATTTAGCTTTGGACAACAAAAATAAAACTAAACAAAAAGCTTTAGCTTCGTGCGCAGACGGAAACGAAAAGTTTCCTTACTACCGCACTACGCTTAGCTCAAGCGTTGGGCTTCATTTTGACCCGTCCTGAAATATGTATACAAAACACTTCAAGTATATGTATAAAAATGATGGATATGTAAAACGCTATAGTGAGAGCTTTAAGCTCAAAGTCTTGGCAGAACTTACCAAAGGAAACCATTCCAAAAGACAAATTGCATTAACTTACGGTATTCAATCCAGTACTATAAACGTATGGATCAAAAAGTATGATCGTAAAGATTTAATGAATACCCGTGTAACCGTGCAAACAGACGATGAACTTTCCCGTATCAAAGCCCTTCAAAAAGAGCTCAATCAACTTAAGGACCTTCTCATTAAAAAGGACCTGGACAAACTGGTGACCGATAGCTATCTCGAGGTAGCGGCCGAGAACCTAGGCTATAGAGATGTTGAAGAATTAAAAAAAAACTTAAACATAAAGCCCTAATGAAAGTAGCACCGATAAACCGTAATGAAAGGCTCTATTCAATTTGTACTATCTGTAATGCCTTTGATCTGAAAAGAGATGCCTATTACAAATTCCAAAAACGTTTTGTTATCAAAAAACAGATAGAACAAGATGTAATCCAACTTGTTCGGGAAAGTAGAAGAACACTACCTCGAGAAGGTACCAGAAAACTCATGAGATCATTAAAAAATGAGTTTCAAAAGTACGACCTTAAAGTCGGTAGAGACCAGCTGTTCCGTATCCTAAGAGAAAATCGATTACTCGTTAGAAGAAAAAAATATTCTTCTAGAACCACAAATTCATATCATAGGTTTTATAAGTATGGTAATATTATAAAAGACTTGAAAATCAATAGACCTAATCAAGTCTGGGCTTCCGATATAACCTACATCAGAACCATTAAAGGATTCTGTTACCTAGCATTGATTACAGATATGTACTCACGTAAAATCGTTGGATATGACCTAAGTGATAGCCTAGAACTAAAAGGGTGTGTCAGAGCTTTAAATAAGGCTATTTACAATGCCAAGAATATTGACCAACTTATTCATCACTCGGACAGAGGTATTCAATATTGCAGTAATGTCTATACTCAAATATTGAAAAGAAAGAAAATTAAAATCAGTATGACTGAAGAAAACCATTGCTATGAAAATGCCCTAGCAGAAAGGGTAAACGGTATTCTAAAAGATGAATTCTATCTTGACCAAACCTTTACCAGCGTGATACATGCGAAAAAAGCAGCCAAAAATGCAATCAAATTATACAACTCTAAAAGATTGCATTTATCTTTAGATTATAAAACACCTAATTACGTGCATCAATATGCCGCTTAAAACTAATATTAATCTGTAGCCGTATTTTAGGACGTGACATTTAAAAAAAGAAATATAAAAATGCGAACAATTAACGATTTGGTTAATTTCATGAATGACAAATGCTATCAAAAATTCACTTTGACTAGCGATGGAACCGAATTACAATTGAACAACGGATTTGGACTAAAATGCACAAAAGAAACCTTTGAAATTGGCTACAATGAACGAGGTAATAAACAAAGTATTGAAAAATTTAAGACCGAAACTGAAGCAGTTGTCGCCTTCTATAAAAGAATCAAATCCAATAAACTATTAAGAAGGCATTGTATTGGTGTTTTAAAATCCAAAGAATCCTTTACAGAGCTAACTGCTATTTTAAAAAGCAACCACATTAGATTTGAACAAGATTCAATTCTCTATGCAGAAAATGATACAAGATATAGAGTTTTTGTTTTTGGTTGTGACGTAAAAAGAATAGATGATTTAAAAAATACTCCCGTAAAAACCAGCATACCTTGGACAGATAATAAAATACTCTTGAGTTATTCCGAGTACACCCCTTGTAAAATTATCTTTCAGGCAGTTTGCGATGAAATTGGGAAAAACTACTCAGAAAAAGGTTATAGATATTCGCGCTCAGGACCCAAAATTACAATTGAAAATGAAAAGATTAAATTAGAAATAAATTTTTGGTCGAGTGGAAGTAATATGCCTGGTCAATCGGTTAATTTAAAAATCTTGCCTAGTTTCTATTCTAAACAATTGAAACAAAGCAAAATTGATGGTTTTCTTTTTGGTCATACAGGAATTTTTTATCACAAGTATTTAGATAATTCAAAAAAAACTATAGTTAATACAATTTTTGGAGAAACATTTGAGAGAACGACTGAACACACTAATGAATCTAACATTATTGACGGTCATAACTGTAATGTTTATGGACTCCAAAAAGAAAATTTTGAAAAAATATTAAACTTTATTGACACTAAAATCATTGTGTGGTTTGAAAAAATTCAAAATAAAAATGGAATATTAGAATTGACCGAAAATGCGAGTAAAATGCGATTATGGACGTTAAATGGAAAGGAGTCAAACTCTGACTTTGTTCCATACGTTAAATTAAATTTTCCCGACGTCGAAATTGACAACATACTGGAAAAATAAAAACGAACGCACAACAATGGCTATAACAAATAGTGCAAAAAGTGCTATATTTAAAGGATTTGGCAATTAAAAAAGAAAATAATTACAAACAAAAAATGAAAGTATACGGAATAAGCGGACTTGGTGCTGACAAAAGGGTTTTTGATTCTCTGACACTAGACTTTGACTTTATTCCTATTGATTGGATTACACCAAACAAAAATGAACCTATAGAGTGTTATTCAAAAAGACTAAGTAAAATAATTGATACGAAAAATGAGTTTTGCTTAATTGGAGTGAGTTTTGGAGGATTAATTGCAACTGAAATAAGCAAAATACTTAATCCTAAAGTAACTATTCTAATTTCTTCAGCACATACCAAAAATGAATTAAGACCAATTTTTATAGGGTTTGGTAAAACCAAATTAATAAAATTAATGCCTACTTTTTTATTTGACCCTCCTCGAATAATTGCAAAGTATTTATTCGGAGCAAAAAACAACAAATTACTAAATGATATTTTAGACGATACTGATTTGAGTTTTGCTAAATGGGCAGTATATGAATTAACAAACTGGAAAAATATAACTCAATTAAAAAATATTTTAAAAATAAATGGTACAAACGATAAATTAATACCGCCAAGAGGAAATACTAAAATGGAGGTAATAAATAACGGAGGACATTTTATGATTGTTGACAAGGCTGATGAAGTAAGTGAAATAATAAATACTGAAATAAAAACGCACTACAACAATGGTAACCGTTGCACAACTCCATAATTTATAAAATAACAACCTTTATAACCGCCTTTTAAGGCGGTTTCATTTTTCAATTACTTAAGTAATTGGTTATTTTTACTGATTACAAACAGAATATTCTGGACTATCAATCTATTATAGAAGATAGTACTTATAAATTTCAAGAAGGATCAACAATAAACTTAATGGTTTGTTTTACAGCATACTAGAAATTATAAACCTTTTGTAACAGAGTTTGAATTTGAAAAAAATTTGAATTTGTATTATGAGAATTAGAATAAACTTTATCAAGATAATATTATTATGTTTTTTCGTATCTTCTTGTTCAGAAGATACTATTTTCTTTCATCTAAAAAATGAAAAAAACTAATAAAAAAAATATTGATTCTCTTTATTCTAAAATAATTAAATACTCTTATTCTGAACTTAATATTTGTGCCAACATCAATAATAACTTAAAAGTTAATTATTTCTTTTATAAAGAAACAAGAGAAACCTCTAGGGATTTTAAAAGTACAGATGATGATTGTAATTTTGGTTCAAAATATATAGGTTGTCAAACAGATGATATAATTTGTGTATTAGAGAGTAGTAATTATCAAAACGATAAATTAGAATTAAGAATAAGGAAAAATATAGATAGTAATTGGAAAAATTTTCCATTTGAGCTTAATTGTGAGAAATAACGTTTTGTAACAATGAATAAAAAACATAGGGCTTTTGTGCTAAACCGAAAGGTCTGTGAATATTAACAAAGTCCGCTAAATATAAAATTTAGGCATTTAAGTAAAAAAAATAAAAGCAAAATATCTACATTTAGCTAAGTAATAAATCGAAACGAAATTGCTTATCACCTGCCCTACGTTTCTTATACGAGACGTTAGCAAATATTTATGACTATAAGTAATTCAATACAGAAGTAAAAAACACCTTTATGCGTCTATTTAAGCTATTAACATTCACTTTATTGATGTTTATTACATTGACATCTTGTAAAGATAATCAAGACAAAATTGCTGAAACAAAAGAGTTTAAAGTAGATTTTGAAAAATTCACCTTAGACAACGGCTTGCAAGTCATCTTACATATTGACAGGTCAGATCCTGTAGTAGCTGTGTCACTAACCAGCCATGTTGGTTCTGCACGTGAAATAGAAGGTCGCACTGGATTTGCACATTTATTTGAACACTTGTTATTCTTAGAATCTGAAAACTTAGGTAAAGGTGGGCTCGATAAAATGAGTGCTCGTATCGGGGGCTCAGGTGCTAATGGCTCTACAAATAGAGACAGAACTAATTATTTACAAACGGTTCCGAAAGACGCCTTAGAAAAAATGATTTGGGCAGAAGCAGACAAATTGGGTTACTTTATTAATACGGTTACTGATCAAGTACTATCCAAAGAAAAGCAGGTCGTAAAAAATGAAAAAAGGCAAAGCGTAGACAATCGACCATATGGTCATACTTTTAAAGTTGTAGGAGATAATTTATATCCTAAAGGTCATCCTTATAGCTGGACAGTTATTGGCTCTTTAGAAGATTTACAAAATGCAACATTACAAGACGTAAAAGACTTTTTTAATAGATGGTATGTACCAAATAACGTTACTTTAACCATTGCAGGAGACTTTGATACTGCACAAGCTAAGCAATGGGTTGAAAAGTATTTTAATGATATAAAACGTGGTGAAGATATTCCTAAAATGGAAAAACAACCAGCTGTTTTAAGCGCAACTAAAAAATTATATTACGAAGATAAGTTTGCACGTTTACCTCAATTAAATTTAACATGGCCTTCTGTATATCAGTACCATCCAGACTCATATGCTTTAGAAGTTTTAGCAACGTATTTATCTCAAGGTAAAAAAGCACCACTTTACAAAACACTTGTAGAAGATGAACAACTTACTGATGGTGTCGATATGTTTCAATATAATTCTGAAATTGCTGGCCAATTTATGCTCCAAACCACAGCTTTTTCTGATACTGATTTAGATAAAGTTGAAGATGCAATTTTTAAAGCACTTTCTGATTTTGAAGCGAATGGTATATCAATAAAAGATCTAGATCGAATTAAAGCTGGTCAAGAAACAGATTTTTATAATAGTTTATCTAGTGTTTTAGGAAAAGGTGCACAATTAGCACAATATGAAATATTTGCAGGTGATCCAGCTTTTATTAACCAAGATGTTAAAAATATTCTTGCCGTTACACCAGAAGATGTGATGCGTGTTTATAATACATATATTAAAGGCAAACATTTGGTAGCGACAAGTTTTGTTCCTAAAAATCAAGTGGATCTAGCATTACAAAACTCAACATTAGCAGATGTTGTTGAAGAAAAAATTATTGAAGGTGCAGAAGAACAATTTGATGCAAGTATTGCAGCAACTTACGAAAAAACACCTTCTAGTTTCGATAGAAGTATTGAACCTCCTTATGGAGAGAGTCCTGATGTAAAAGCACCTAGCATATGGAAAGATGAATTATCATCTGGCATAGTTGTATATGGTATAGAAAACAATGAAGTGCCATTAGTGCAGTTTGAAATGCAAATAAAAGGTGGCTTATTGTTAGAAAATGCGAATAAAGTTGGAGTCTCAAATCTTCTAGCTGATTTATTAACTAAAGGCACAAAAAACAAAACACCAGAACAGTTAGAGAATGCCATTGAAAGCCTTGGTGCCTCAATAAATGCATATGCAACCGACGAAGCTGTTATTATTTCAGGAAATTCATTAGCAAAGAACTACGCAAAAACAATGGTATTAGTAAAAGAAATTTTGTTAGAACCACGTTGGGACGAAAAAGAATTTGATTTAACAAAGCAGAGTATCTTAAGTCAAATTGAGCAACAAAAAGCGAATCCAAACAGTATTGCTACTAATGCTTATGCAAAACTTATTTATGGCGAAGATCACATATTATCAAACAATGGTAGTGGTACAGAAGCATCTGTAAACTCAATTTCAATTGATGATTTAAAACAGTACTACAACACAAATATGTCACCTTCTATTACAAAGTTTCATATTGTTGGTGATATTTCTGAATCTCAAGTAATAGCATCTTTATCTGATATAAATGATAATTGGGCGGTAAAGGATATTACTTTTCCAGAACTACCCGAATTAAAATCACCAAAGAAATCTCAAGTATATTTTTACGATGTACCAGGCGCTAAGCAATCTATATTACGTTTTGGATATCCGGCTTTAGCAGCTACAGATATTGATTATTATCCTGCAACTATTATGAATTACCGTCTTGGTGGTGGTGGTTTTGCTTCTCAATTAACACAACAATTACGTGAAGGAAAAGGATATACTTATGGTATTAGGTCTAATTTTTCAGGATCTAGAATAAAAGGAGCTTTCACCATCGAAAGTGGCGTGCGTTCTAATGTTACTTTTGAGTCTGCAAGTTTAATAAAAGACATACTAGATAATTATGGTAAAAACTATACAGAAAATGATCTAGAAGTCACAAAAGGTTTTATGATTAAAAGTAATGCTAGAGCTTTTGAAACATTACGTTCAAAATTAAATATGCTTAATAACATCAGTAATTTTGGTTTTGATGCTGATTACGCAAAACAACGTGAAGCTATTGTAAAAGCATTGACCGTTAAAGACATAAAAAACTTAGTTGAGAACTATTTAAAGGCAAGTAAAATGATTTATCTTGTAGTTGGTGACGCAGAAACTCAAATGAAAAAACTAGAAGGCCTAGGTTTTGGAAAACCAATACTTTTAAATGAGGAGTAAACATTTGGCAACAAATAACAGCGGTAAAAAACAAATGATTTTCACTTAATGTTGTGCTTTATTATGAAAAATCTGAAGTTAAATAATGAATAAATATTTAAAACTTACTTTAATTATTTGTTTTGTAGGTTGTGTACCATTTTGAAGTCGTTAAATCTTATAGATTTAGCCTTAGGCAAGAAAATTAGTCTGAACTATCGAAAGGTTTCTGCTAAATTTCTAAGATTGCCAAATCTTTTGATTTGGTATTAAATGAGAAAAATTAAAACACAATACATAAGATTTGGCTAAGTAATAACCGAAAGCTTACTACATTTAGTCCATTACTAATAATAGGTATACATTAGCAATAATTATGAAAAAAAGCAGCTTTTTTTTAATTATTATTTTACTGTTTATGACTAAAACCTATAGTCAAGAAATCTATAACGTAACAGCTGAAAATGGTTTAAATATCAGAAAAGAATCTAACTTAAAATCTGAAATTACTGGAAAAATTTTATTCTAATTCTAAATTAGAAACAATTAAATCTGAACAAAAAAAGATATAACTTTTGACAATAAAGGATCTAAAAATTATTAGTAACAATTAAAATAAAAAATGACGCAAAAAACTGAAAACTCAAATATAATGGACCCATTTATTATATTTATTGCAATAGTAGGCACCTTATTAATAGGCTATATAAGTATCGAAGCTTTAGAAAATAATGATGATGGTTATGGTTTTATGATGTTATTAGCCTCTTTATTGTTTGCTATAGCATTATCATTCGGAATTTCTAAAACATCATTAAAATATTATTTTTGGAGCACTTTCGGACTATTTACAGCAATACTAATGTATCTTAGTTACAGTAGCTCAAATTTTTTGAATTTCTTAATTTCCTTTGTTACCTCTGAATTTATTTTAATATTAATGTTCGGAATTTATTATGCATTAATTCGAAAAAAATTATAAAGATTTAGTTATAAAAACAGAGGCTCCATTAAAATAATGGTTATTGTAAATAGGCTAAGTAAAATAGAAAAACAAAACTGAAAAAAAATCAGATAATGTTCAAATTTATTATTAAAAGCTGTTTTATAATTCTATTTGCTACTTCTTGTAATTCATCAAAAACTGAAGTAAGTTTTTTAGTGACAAGTAACTATTTAAAAGACTTAGATTCTATAAAAAAGCAAACACCATATAATTCCCTCAATAAAGGTTGGAATCAAGCATACTCTAATTTACCTATTAAACTTAGGGAAAAACGAGATAATCGTAAAACAATATATAATGCTTGGGATGAAATAGTAGAGAAATATAAAATAGAGAGTAACGTTGAGATTGATACGATATCTAAATCAGAAATTAGAATAAGAAGAAACCTTACTAAATGGGTTTACGATAATGGCAAGCGAGTAAATAAACGATTAAGCTTAGCAGAATTCAAAAAGTTATTGAGTAATGAAGGTATACAACCGTCTAGTTATAAAATTCTATTTGAAAGTGAGCAACTATGGTCTGGTGGTTTAAAAAGTACTTTCTTAGAATTATATTACAAAGGCACTGTTAACAAAATTAGAATAGATGAAAAAGGTACAATTTCAAATACAACCTTTTTGATATCTCAAATTCCTTATTGGAAATCTACAGGGCATCAATTTCCTACTAAAGAATAGAAAAAATTTACAAACCGTTTGAAAAAGTATGTGAAAAAATAAGTTGCGTTGGTACCGGCTTAATTATCGCACCCACCAACTACATCTGAAAAATCATAAGATTCTCCACGTTTAAAATATACATATGAATTTTCTACATGTGTGATTTTACCACTTAAGGTATAATCATATTCTACAAAAACAACATACATATTGGTACCTGGTGTTGGGTTTAAGTTTCCAAAAGTCACATTTGTAACTTCAGCATCTTCAGGAACATTATTGCACTTCTTAATTTTTTTAATATCCGAAATATCCTTTATCACTTGTTGATCAAGAGCTAGTTTTTCTCCGCAAGAATACACTAACATTGTAAAAAAAATGATTCCTATAACTATTAACTTTTGCTTCATGCTACCCTATTTAGTTCAAAATAAAGATATGATTTTATACAAGTACAACACATTTTTTGCTTTTCTTTTTATTTATTAAAGATAGCTTACCAACTACTAAAGCCTGCCTATTCTATATAAATTTAAACTAAACCCATTATAAACACAACCCGCAGGTAGCCACTACAATTGGCTATTTAAAATTAGCCGTTCAGCTTATTCATTTTTTTACAATAAACACTCCACAATAAGTTTAGATAGTCTTCTAAACATTTTTTAAGAAGAAATGTGAAAATATAAAAATGGCTGCCCCGAAATTTCAGGACAGCCATATGCATTAAAAACTGCAAAGGTTAAATTACTTCAAACGTAATATTTTCTAAATCGCAGCCACGAAAAATACTATGTTTATTACTTTCAAATTTTTCTGGTAGTATTACTTTATTTAGCTTTTTATTGTTTCCAAAACAATCACCCGTTATATCCGTTAAATGCTCCGGAATGGTTAGCTCTACAAAATCATTCTCTGCAAAACAGTCGTTAGATAAGCTAGTTAAACTTTCTGGCAACTCTAAACTTGTAAGTGCATTGCCTACAAAGCAAAACATAGGTAAAAATTTAATATCAGATTTGAAGACAAGTTTTTCAATTTTGTTTCTTCCAAAAGCACCGCCACCAATTTCCGTTAATTTTGCTGGTATTATTACTTCTTTAATTTCATTTTTATAAAAAACATCTTCACCTAAATGCTCCAGAAAACTCGGTAACGTTACAGATTTAATACCTTTTTCACAAAAAGCTTCTTTAAATATGTAACGTACTGGCTTATCATTTATATAATCTGGTATTACAATATCGGTAGATTTACCTATATAATCTACAATTCCTATACTGTCATCAAATTCTTTAAAAGAGTAATCTTCATTAACTAAATCTAATTGTTCCATAACTATCTAATATTTATATATTAACATTTTACAACTCCTATAGGTTGTAAAAACATCCTTTTTCTTATCTAATGTAAGTGGGAGGTAGTAATCATCAAAAAGTAATTTGTTTTCGTAGCTATTGTTTTCATATTCGTAACTATAAGCATTAATTGTATCTGAATTTATAGAATATAAACATGGGAAATTTACTAAGAATCTTTATTCTATTTATCGTATTTACTGATACAGGGTACTTTCAAAACTCGAATATTGAACTCCTGTCTAATAAAATGTGTTTGAAATTGAATGAAGTTTATTAAGAATAACAATAAAATTCTACTTGAGTTAAATAACGAACATAGCACGACTTACCTTAATAAATCAGATTTAGAAATTGCTTAATTGATTAGTGAACATTTAACAATAGAAACTGCCAAAAACTGCCCTATATTTTCGAGAATAATGCAGAAGGTTTCAAATTCTGAATATAACTGCAAGTAATCAATCTGTTAAAAATATTTCTTAAGAGGTTTGTGATTTTATTGAAAAGAATAAAACACTAAGTTCTTAAGAGCTTGATAAGCTTATTGGTGATACCATATTTGAAATGGTATTGCCCGAAAAAGAATTAATTGAAAAAGAGTAAGGAGAGTTTGGTGGCGAAAATTTTTAAGGAGACTTAAATGGTTATTTAATAGAGAATTGCAACAGCTAGACAAAATTAATAACATATTCAGGCTTAAATTAGCTAAAAAGTAACCTGACCGTATTGTAAAAATACAGTTAAGCCTGAACATATTAACTTTCACAATTACAACTTGTTATTCTAAAACTTTAAGAGTGCTTCTATCTCGTCGTTTCCTTGCATTTGAGCATGTTTTAAAGCCGTATTACCTCTGCTATCTATAATCTCTTTATCTGCCCCTTTTTGAAGTAAATATGTAACAATATCTAAATGACCAAATGTACTCGCATATATTAATGCTGTTGCATTGTTATAATTTTGTTGATTTACATTAGCTCCGTTATCAATAAGCATTTTGGCAATTTCGAAATTACCTTTAAAACAAACCCCCATTAGTGCTGTATTACCAGATACATCTTTAGCATTTATATCAACATTTTTATTTAATAAAAATGTTACTGCCGCAGCTTGGCTGTTATATGTTGACAAAATTAAAGGTGTAAAACCTTTACTATCTACGGCATTTAAAGTGTCATTATTTATACGGTATAATGCTTCTAACGTATCAATACTCCCTTCTCTTGATGCTTCAAAAACTGATTGCGATTGTGCTACAATGCTATAAGTAAAAAAGACTACTATTATTATATATTTCATAATATGAATTTAAAAAAAAGGAAGAAGCATAAAATGCCTCCCCCTTCTTCATGGATGAATAGTTTTTAATTTCTAAAATCTTTAGCAGAAAAGCCTAAAGCTTCAGCTACACGCATTCCGTAGTCTCTGTCTGATTTATAGAAATATGTAATCATTTTCATTTGAATATTTTTATCAGTTACCTGACCTAAATCTCCAGTTAAATTTTTAATTAAATTATCTTTTTGCTGCTTTGTAAGTGATCTGTAAAAATCGCCAGGCTGAGCAAAATCATTTGTTTTTGTAATTTTCTTTTGAGTAATAGTTACATCAGTAAGTGTAGTTTCAGATTGTTTGTACTGCATATCTTCAGCTAAAGTCGATCTGCTACTTGGTTGGTAATTTACATCAGGATTTTCAAACTTTTTATTACCATAACTACTCCAGCTATCTGAATTGTAATTCTTCGGATCTTCTAATGGTTTGTTTATTGTTAATTGTTGAAAATTAGGTCCTAGCCTATGTCTTTGAGTATCAAAATAAGAGAATAAACGCCCTTGTAATAATTTATCTTCTGATGGTTCAACACCTGGTATTAAAGCTCCTGGAGAGAAAGCTATACTTTCTACTTGCTCAAAATAATTTACAGGGTTTTGGTTCAACGTCATTGTACCAATTTTAATTTTTTCAATTTTATCTGCTGGCCAATCTTTAGTAGCATCTAAAGGCCAAAAATCGAAAGAATGAATATCTTCAGGCTTAATCATTTGCACATACAAATCCCACTGTGGGTAATTCTTATCAGCAATATCTTTTCTTAAGCTTACCGTTGCATGTTGCCAATCTTTTCCTTGTTGTACTGCAGCTTCTTCTACAGTTAAATTATGCTCTCCTTGCTTAGATACCCATGAATATTTCACATAGGTTACCTTACCTGCTTTATTAATCCATTTGTAACCATGCACACTACTCCCATTCATAAATTGGTAACCTTTAGGTATTCCTAAATCGGTATACAACCTTGTAAGCATATGTGTTGCCTCTGGTACATTAGAAAAGAAATCGAAAAAACGATTAGGGTCTTGCTTGTTTGTTTCTGGTGATGGTTTTAAAGAGTGAACCATATCTGGGAATTTTATAGCATCTCTAATAAAAAATATAGGTAAGTTGTTACCAACAATATCATAATTACCTTGCTCTGTATAAAATTTAACTGCAAAACCTCTTGGGTCTCTTGCTGTTTCTGGAGATCCTTTGCCATGTATCACTGTAGAAAAACGAGCCGCTAAATCCGTTTTTTTACCTACCTCAGCAAATAATACCGCTCTTGTATATTCAGACATATCTTTAGTTGCTTCAAAATAACCAGAAGCTCCTGCGCCTCTTGGGTGTACTACACGCTCTGGAATACGCTCTCTATCAAAAGCTGCTAATTTTTCTACTAAATGGATATCTTCTAATAAAACTGGACCATATTCGCCAACTGTTTTAGAATTCTGGTTATCTCCAACTGGCGCCCCATTATTCGTAGTCATTAATGTTTCTGAGCCTTTGTTTTGTGCAAAAGTTGCAAGCCCAATCGATAAGGCTATTGCCGTAAATAATAATTTCATCTTCATCTTAATTTTTATGATGGAGCAAATATCTACAGCACCACCTTATTAATCAAATTAATAGTTTTTATATTTGTATTAACAAAATCAATAAGAATGACATTACAACAACTCGAATATGTAATTGCCTTAGACACGTATAGGCATTTTGTAACCGCTGCCGAAAAGTGTTTTGTAACGCAACCAACTATTACTATTCAAGTTAAAAAACTAGAAGACGAAATAGGCTTTACAATTTTTGACAAGAGTAAATCTCCTTTTCGACCGACTGATTTAGGTGAAATGTTTGTTAGAAAAGCAAAAGTTATTTTACGTGAAGTAGGCGAATTGAAAAATATGGTTAGTACTGAGCTTAATAATTTAGAAGGTGAATTTAGAATGGGAATAATACCAACCATATCCCCTTATCTTATTCCTTTAATTTCAGGTTCTTTTTCTGAAAAATACCCTAACTCTATTTTAAAAATTGAAGAAATGCAATCTGAATCTATTATTTCGGCATTGCAGAAAAAAGAAATAGATATTGGCATTTTAGTAACACCATTAAATGAGCCTTTTATCAGAGAGGTTAAACTTTACAACGAGCCATTTGTTTTTTATGGTCAAAAAAATGAAGAACTCGATAATAAGAAAACTATATCGACACAAGATGTTGAATCGTTAAATGATGTTTGGCTTTTAGAAAACGGACATTGCTTTAGAAACCAAGTTTTAAATATTTGTAATAATTCAAACAACAATAAAAGCATTAAATTTCAAAGTGGATCTATTGAAGCTTTAAAAAAAATGGTAGACAATTATGGTGGTTTTACACTGGTACCTGAAATGGCGATTAACAAAAGAGATAGTGGTAGCTGTATCAACTTTAGCGATCCTAAACCAATTAGAGAGGTCAGTATCGTTGTACATCATTCGTTTTCAAAAGATAATTTAATAGAAGCCTTAAGAGTCGAAATTTTAGAAAAAATACCTAAAAATTTTATTAAAAAGAAAAACTTCATGAAAATTAATTGGCGGTAATTTCAAAGACTGAGTTATTTAAAAATAAATACGATTTTCTATTATACTTTTATTCTCTTTTTCATCTCTTCAACAATATTAAAAGCTGCAGGGCAAATAGCTACATTTTTTATAGTTAGATTGCTTATTTGTTGAAACTTTTTACGGTCTGTATGTGGGAACTCTCGGCAAGCTTTTGGTCGCACATCATAAATAGAACAATAATTATCTGCGTCTAAAAAAGTACAAGGTACTTGTTGCAACACATAATCGTTTTCTTCATCTATTCGTAAATATTGTTCAATAAACTGTTGCGGTTTTTGCCTGAATGATTTAGCAATACGCTCTACATCTGAATTTGTAAAAAGTGGCCCCGTAGTTTTACAGCAGTTTGCACAAGTTAAACAATCTGTTCTTTCAAACTCATCTTCATGCAGTTCTTGCATCGTATAATCTAAGTTTTTAGGTGGCTTTTTTTTTAGCTTCGCAAAAAACTTCTTATTCTCGTTTTGTTTGTCTTTAGCTAGTTTTGGTAATTGTTTTAAAAATTCTTCCATTACTTTAATAAGCTAAGCGCTGTTTCATACAAATCTCTACTCCAATTTTCTGAAACTACAGCTATATCTTTTGATAAAACAGGTTGTTTATCAATAATTTTCTTTCCAATTTCTGATTTATAAAAATCATTTAATTTATTTTTTTGATCTTCTGTCATTTTAGATCGATCAGCTGTTAATTGCTTACCAGTAGGACTTCTGTAAAAATCAGCCATTTTTTTTAGTTCTTCTTCTGTGAAGTTTTTTTGATAAACCGGCACAAGTGAACTTGTCATTTCTGCTACATATTTTTCTTTATTATTATCTAAAAATTCCCAACTTTTAGAATTCTCTTTTGTTTTCGGAAATTTATCTTCTAACATTTTCAATAATTCATCGTAAGCAAACTCATATTGTGATGATGTTCCGTTTGAGTTCAAGTAACTAATTACATCTTCGTTATACGTTTTTTCTTGTGCACAACTAGTTATAGTTACCATGAAAAAAATTGCAACTATTTTATTAATAGACATCATCTGTGTAAAATTTATTTTTGTTAGTTATATTATTATCTGATTTTTGCTGCAAATTACGAATTAAATGGCAACTGATATTCTTGGGAAAGCAGTTTTAGACTTTCATAACAAAAAAAGCACTACAGATATAAAAACTTTTTCATCGTTAGATGAGGAAGACTTTATTCCCCTCAACTATTTATTCCGTAATTTTAAAGAAATGCCCTTACTTGAGCAAAAGGCATTGCAAATCTGCAAAGGTAATGTGTTAGATATTGGTTGTGGCGCAGGTAGCCATAGTCTTTATCTGCAAAACAAAGGTTTTGATGTTATTG